>JANYIQ010000275.1 GCA_025362575.1 Bacteroidia bacterium | reverse complement strand
TGAAAATCTTCTCCCAAAAGCTGCGTTTATGAGTAGACATAACAAGCATGTCTGCCGAACCTGCATCCAGATACTCTAAAAGCTCTTGTTCAATATCATCAGAATTCAGCATTTGAAAAGAGGTATTATTGTAATCTATTTTTTTCAGAACTTTCTTCATGAAATTTTCCATCTGCTCCACTTCACTTAATGGTGATTCATCTTTACCGGCAATGTGAACAATGTTCAGCTGCGCATGAAATGGTTCTGCAATGGAAACCAGGGTTCTTAAAATATTGAGATCACTATTATTATAATTGGTTGCAAACGTTATCTTTTTAAGTGGTGAAAAAGTAGCTCCTTCAGGTACTGCAATAACAGGGCATTCGGCCTGGGCAACAACGGCAGCCGCATTACTTCCAAATACCGCCGAGGCAATATCGCTCTCACCCTTGGTGCCCATAATAATCATACTGACATTCCTTTCCTTTGCAGTATCCAGAATACTTTTAACTGTTGCACCTTCCATGCAATAATAATCACATTCCAAACCTTTAACTTTGGCAACCCGCAGACTTAAATTGCGGAGTTTTTTGTATGCCTCTGCTTTCATTTCTACAAGGGTATTCTCCGGATAATCTGAATCCTCGTAATTCACCAAAAAAGAGTGATACAAAAGTAATTTAGCCTTTTGTGCAGATGCGAACGCAATCGCATAATTTAATGCGTTGGATGCATTCTTTGAAAAATCGGTTGGAGCTAAAATAGTATTCATAAGTTTTTTTTATTGAACTCTTTATAAATGATTAATTATCCGATAAATTAAATTCCCATTTCATGATCTTCATTCAAGCCCCAATGGCCCTAATTAAACGGCAAACCAAAAATATTGATCCTGGGGCCACTTTTGTATGAGTGACCTCATTTATTAAGATGACTTTTCTCAGTTTTAATAAAGAATTAAAGAGGATTATTCTTACTTTAGCGACATGAAGAAATTATTTCTTATCTCTGCACTTATCGGTTTGATGAGTTTCAGAACTGCCGATACCGGTAAAGACGCTTATTCCCTGTTTGACATCAGCGGAAAAAAAACGAATTATGCACTGCTTTTAACTGAGGCCAAAAAAGCGGATATCATTCTTTTCGGTGAACTTCATGATAATCCTATTTGTCATTGGTTACAGAAGGAGTTAACGCAGGACCTGTACGCAGATAAAAAAGAAAATCTGGTACTTGGCGCTGAAATGTTTGAAGCAGATGATCAGATTGCCCTCAATGAATATTTAGCAGGCAGAGTATCCGAAAAAACGCTCAAAGATGAGGTGAAATTATGGACTAATTTTGCCACTGATTACAAACCCCTTCTGGATTTTGCGAAGACCAATAAATTGAAATTTGTTGCGTCCAATATTCCTCGCCGGTACGCGAACATGGTATATTCAAGAGGAGAAGCATCTTTGGACAGTATTGATGTTGAAGCAAAAAAATGGATCGCTCCATACCCTATTAAATACGACGGAAATTTAAAATGCTATAAAGATATTTTTGAGAACGCCGGTGGACATGGCGGCGAAAATCTTCCAAAATCTCAGGCATATAAAGATGCTACAATGGCTTATTTTATTCTGAAGAACTGGAGCAAGGGTAAAACTTTTCTACACTACGAAGGAGCTTATCACAGCAATAATCACCAGGCCATAGAATGGTATCTTAAACAACAGATTCCCGATCTTAAGATCATGGTAATTTCCTCAACCGAACAAAAAGACATTAGTAAGCTGGAAGAAGGAGCGGTTGGAGCCGGTGATTTCGTGATCTGCACTCCATCTAATATGACTAAAACCTATAGGTAAGGTTTTAGTTTTTCATGTTTGCCAGCTTGTCGTAATTGGTAATTGAAATGGTGCTACCTGCTATTTCAATTAACTTTTCGTCCTTAAAATCACTTAAAGTACGAATTACGGTCTCTGTAGCTGTTCCAACAATATTGGCAAGATCTTCACGCGAGATGTTTATACTGAAGGTTTTATCACCTTCCTTTTTATATTTATTGTATAAGGTCACAAGTGCCTCTGCCACACGCTTTCTTACGGAATTATAGGCCAGTTTAATTAACTGTTCCTCGCGCTCAAGAATATTATTCGATAAAATATTAATGAATTTACGCGACACTTCCGGGCTTTTATAAACCAATGCGAAGAAATCTTCCTTTGGGATCATGCTGATCTCGCAATCTTCAAGTGTTACGGCAGTATCAGAATATTTACCATCTTCAAGCAAAGAAAGATATCCGAAAAAATCACCTTCGTTATAAAGTCCATTTATTAATTCTTTACCAAGTTCATTTGTTTTAAAAGTTTTGATCTTCCCTTTTTTAATGAAATAAACAACTTTAGGTAAATTTCCTTCGTTGTAAACAACCTGCTTTTTCTTTACTAATGTGGTATCATGCTGCTGCGACAATTTTTTTAAGGGCTCAATGCTTTTTACCTCTTTAATGAAATTATCAAAACCTTCGGCACTTTTATCATATTCCTTTTTCATGAGTTCCGCTTTTTTTAAACGGCTTTCTATGGCATTCAGTAGTTCAATGTCATCAAATGGTTTTGTTACATAATCATCGGCTCCCATTTCCATGCCTTTACGGAAATCACTTCGTTCAGCCTTAGCGGAAAGAAAAATGAAAGGGATGTTTGAGGTTTCTTTGTTCTTCGAAAGCAAATGAAGAACTCCATAACCATCAAGCACCGGCATCATAATATCACAAATGATCAGATCCGGTTTTTCCTTTTGTGCTTTTTCAACACCAATCTTGCCGTTTTCGGCAGTAAATACTTTATAATTGGAAAGTTCAAGAATTTCAGATGTATTCTCGCGCATCTCTCTATTGTCTTCTATTAGTAAAATCGTTTTCATATATTCTGTTTATTATTTTGAAAATGTAATTTTAAAACTTGTTCCTTTCTCCAGTCCGCTCTCGCATTCGATCACTCCATCCATTATTTCAACGTACTTCGCTACAATATTCAGTCCAAGACCTGTACCTTGTATGTTTCCCGCGTTCTGCCCCCTGAAAAATCTTTCGAATAAATGTTTCTGATCTTCCTGAGAAATTCCGATACCGGAATCTTTTACACTAAGACAAATAGTATGTTCATTGATCTCAGATGAAATGTCTATTGGTTTTCCTTCAGGCGAAAACTTAATTGCATTTGAGATCAGATTGAATAAAATGTGACTAAGAACCTTTTTATCAAGATACACTGAGGCGTCGGAATTTAAATGTTTGTAGTTGATCATCTGCTCAGATTTACAAAGTCCCTGCATTTCCTGAATAAGCGCACTAATGAACTCACGTAAGTCAAAATTCTCGCGCGACATGGTTATTCCGCCTTCTTCAAGCTTGCTTATCGATAACATGTCATTCAATATATCCGTTAAATGTGTTATCGATGATTTTATTCTGGTAATATGTTTTCCTTGCTTTTCTTTATCTCCCTGCTCGCCATACTTTGCAACCAGAGAAAGCGATGATAACACCGTTGTTAAAGGGGTTCTGAACTCGTGAGACGCCATCGATACAAATCTTGACTTCAATTCGTTCAGTTCCTTTTCCTTACCAAGCGCATTATTTAACTCATCCTTTGTTTTTTCAAGTTCAGCAATTGCTTCACGCATAATAAAGGTTCTGTTCTCAACCTGCTTTTCCAATTCCTGAGAATAATTCTTTAAACGATCTTCAGCCTGTTTACGCAAGGTAATATCAACGATAAAGGCGATAACGTACTTTTTTCCTTCGGAAGAATACGGACTCAAACTAATTTCAACAGGAAATTCAGTTCCGTCCTTTCTTTTAGCGAACAATTCCATGTTTCCGCCCATAGCTCGTGGGTGAGGATTTTTTCTGTAATCAGCATGATGTCCTTCGTGTCGGTGCGCATGTTTATTAGGAACAAGAATTTCAACTCTTTGATTGACCAACTCTCCATGGCTATAGCCAAACATTTTTTGAGCTGATGGGTTAACCTTTATCAGTAATCCTTCCTCATTAGTAATTACTATTCCCTCGCTGGCAAATTTGAATAAGGCATCTACACCTTCTTTTCCGTCCATTTTCTCTTTATATACAGGCAATTTACTCACTTTTAGCGTTTTAACAAAATAACGTTTTAAAAAGCTTTTCAAAACTGACTTAGCTCATAAGGAAGAATGATAAAAATCAGTTTAATATTTTAAATTTTTCATTTCTTGTTGGTTAACAGCTAGTTATGGAATTGATATGAAATACTTTTTTATCGTAAGTAACAGCAACTGACGCACATCAGTAGCCTTTATGACTGCAGTCATAAACAAAGTTTTTTTGTTCGCCGACCTTTATCAAAAATTAATTTATGAAAACCGAAAAAATCTATACTCAACACGAAGAAAATAAAGAATGGCTTAATAAACTTTTGTTCTATAAAGATGAGATCAAAGTAATGCAAAATCGTTTAGCAGAAGTTGCTTCTAAGAATACATCGAAGGAGGTTCTTGCCGGTGTTGAACATTTTCAAAATCAATTATTGATTCAAAACACGACAATTGATAACATAAAACACGGTGTCAATATGAGCGAAGACTCGTTAGTTAAAGAAATTTCAGGAAATGAAGTGGCCGTTGACCATAGAATGGTAAAAGATCACACAGAGACCAGAGAACAGATCACAGTTTTTGAGAAAATGTTCAAAGACATAAAAACAGAATTAAATAACTCATTAATTAAATGGATGTAAAACAATAAAAACAAAAAACATGGAAACAACTCTAAAATCTCAGCAATCAATGATGCATTCAACAGTTCACGCTGTAAACCAGATGACTTCTAAAGTTAGCGACTCTGCTTACGACAAGTTCATTGAAAAATTACAATTCAGTTATTTTGGTATTATTTCAATGACAATTCTAGTTGGCAGTATTTTGGGTGGAATAGCTTCAATGTTCATTTTCCAGAACGATGCCCCTATTTGGCAGGCAGGATTAGTTATGGCTATTGCAATGGCTAATAACGTTGCAGCTATCGGTCAGGCTCCATTGAAATGGGTTGTGAATATCTTCATACTTTGCACTTTAGCCTGTACTTTTTTCATCTTGATCAATCTATAGTAATACATAGTTAGTTTTATTCAAACCCAAGGCAGCGAAACCATATCCGTTTCGGGGCTTTGGGTTTTTTATTTACTTAAATAATCTTTGATCATATTTTTTGTACCTCAATTCTTCCCTACCCCATTCAATTCTCTTTACTCTATTAAGTTTGACATGATGCAGGTCACTCTTTTGCGTGACATACATCAGTAATGCATGCATTCTTACAAAATACCTTTGTACATATGATCAGGGAAATTGTTAAGGAAAAAACACTTTGTTATCACTGTGGAGACCCGTGCACTTCAAAAACGATCTCAGTTTACGATAAGAATTTTTGTTGCGATGGTTGCAAAATGGTTTATGAAATACTCAACAAGGTAGAGCTATGTGATTATTATGATCTCAATAAAAATCCTGGCATCAAGCAGATCAACGAAGTAAGAAAAGATAAATTCGCATTTTTGGATGATGAATTCGTAAGATCGAAGCTCATTCATTTTAAAAGCAAAACACAAAGTCACGCCATCTTTTATCTGCCCCAAATGCATTGCAGTTCCTGCATTTGGCTTTTAGAACATCTTCATAAAGTTAATAAAGGCATCATCAGTTCACAGGTAAATTTCCTTAAGAAAGAAGTGAGTATTGTATTTGATCACGGTGCTATTTCGCTGCGTGAAGCTGTTGAATTGCTCACTTCAATAGGCTATGAGCCCCATATCAGTCTTCATGATGTATCTGATACTAAAATAAAAAAATACAACCGCTCTGAGATCTTTAAAATAGGCATTGCCGGATTTTGTTTTGGCAACATCATGATGTTTAGTTTTCCGGAATATTTTGCAGTAGGCATTATGGAAGATGTTGCCTTGAAAAAATTATTCTCTTTCCTTAATGTGATCCTGGCACTTCCTGTATTTTTTTATTGCGCTTCCGGATTTTTTGTTTCTGCTTTCAAAAGCATACGTCAGAAATTCCTTAACATCGATGCTCCAATTGCATTAGCCATATTGATCACCTTCAGCAGAAGTTTGTATGAAATAATCAGCGGTACCGGCGCCGGCTACTTCGACTCCATGTCAGGCATTGTTTTTTTCATGCTTATCGGTCGCTTTTTCCAGAATAAAACATATAACACACTTACCTTCGACAGAGATTATACTTCCTATTTTCCTTTAGGAGTAACCGTTATTGAAGGTGAAGGAAAGGAAACGCAGATACCCGTATCTAAATTAAAAAAAGGTGATCGGATCAAGATCCATAGTCACGAGATAATTCCGGCTGATTCCATTTTATTTTTAGGAAAAGCCAAAATAGATTACAGTTTTGTGTCAGGCGAATCATTGCCAATTGATGTGAGTATTGGCGAGATCGTTTATGCAGGTGGTAAGCAAACCAGCGGCGCCATACAAATGGAAGTGGTAAAAGAAGTTTCACAAAGTTACCTTACTCAGCTATGGAACAACGAGAGTCTTAAAACCGATCAGGAAGAAAAAAAAGTTTCTTTTGTTCATGCAGTTAGTCGTTATTTCACCCTCATTTTATTTACGATTGCAATTACCAGCGCCGTTTATTGGTTTATTGTTGATTCGAGCAGAGTTTTAAATGCTGTAACCGCAATTCTCATTGTGGCTTGTCCCTGCGCTTTGCTTTTGTCAGCCACTTTCACAAACGGAAACATGCTCAGAATACTTCAGCGTTTCGGGTTTTATGCACGAAATGCAAATGTTCTGGAACGGATAGCAAAAGCGAATCATATTGTTTTTGACAAAACCGGAACCATCACACTTCAGGAAGAATCCAACTTAACTTATAACGGAGCAAAGCTAAGCGAAAAAGAACAGCAATTGATCCGTTCGCTTGCCAATCAGTCCAATCATCCATTAAGCAGAACCATTGTGGCTGCCCTGCCCTTTTCACTCAGTTTGCCCGCAAAAAAAGTTGAAGAGCAAAGCAGCAAAGGAATTCGCGGTGAGATAGACGGTTCAACAATTCTTATGGGTTCGTCAGATTACGTGCTCGGCAAAAAAGAAAATGAAACGGATGGCAGCAAAGTATATGTGATGATAAACGGAAACATATCAGGTAGTTTCACCATTAAAACAAAATATCGTGAGGGTATAAAAGAACTTTTAGCCGGCCTTAAGGAAAAATATAAACTCTCAGTGATCTCGGGTGACAACAACTCCGAAGAATACCAATTAAGAAATTATTTCGGAAAAGAAGCTGACCTGAATTTCAGTCAGAAACCACAACAGAAACTGGATCACATAAAAAGCTTACAAAGCAAAGGTGATAAGGTCATCATGATCGGTGATGGTTTGAATGATGCAGGAGCACTAAAGGAAAGCTCGGTAGGTATTGCGATCACGGATAATATCAATAATTTTTCACCGGCTTGTGATGTGATCTTTGAGGGAAAACAATTTTCAAAATTACAATTGCTGCTGAATTATTGTTCTCGATCAAAACAGATCATCGCAGCAAGTTTCATTCTTTCCATTCTATACAACATTATCGGTTTATATTTTGCAGTTCAGGGTGAATTAACTCCCGTAATTGCCGCCATTCTGATGCCCATCAGCTCCATCAGCATCGTTCTTTTAACAACCGGAATGAGTTCTCTTCTATCCTATAAACTTAAAGCAAGAACAGCATGAGATCTGATAATGAACATAAAATTCAAGAACTGACAATAATCATATCTCTGATTGATTTAACTCAGTCCTGCAATAAAGCTCTCCAAATACCTTTGAAACCGTAATCTTATGAGTGTAATTTTAATATTAGTGATTGCAAGTTTAACAGTAGCCCTGGGCTTTTTAGCCGCCTTCATCTGGTCGGTAAAAAGCGGGCAATTCGATGATGACTACACCCCTTCGGTAAGAATGCTATTTGATGAAACACCTTCCAAAGAAATAAATAACAACGAACCTCAAAAAACCAAACAATAAATTTATGGAACTCGAAAAATTTAACTACGATAATAAAAGTGTAAAATGGTTTGCTTACGCAACGATCTTCTGGGGTCTGGTAGGGATGCTTGCCGGGCTTTTAGCCGCACTGCAGCTGGTTTTCCCGGTACTTAATTTAGAACTTCCATATACCACATTCGGAAGAGTAAGACCGGTACACACCAATGCGGTAATTTTTGCCTTTGTTGGTAACGGAATTTTCATGGGAGTATACTACTCTTTACAGCGTTTGCTTAAAACACGAATGTTCAGTGACTTTTTAAGCAAGGTGCATTTTTGGGGTTGGCAGTTAATTATTGTTCTTGCCGCTGTTACTTTATTCATGGGTTATACTACAGGAAAAGAATATGCAGAATTAGAGTGGCCTATTGATATTTTGATCACTTTGGTTTGGGTGGTTTTTGGATGGAACATGTTCGGAACAATTATTCGCCGACGCGAACGCCATTTATACGTTGCTATCTGGTTTTACATTGCCACATTCGCCACCGTTGCAATGCTTCACATTGTAAACTCTATTGAAATTCCGGTTTCTTTCTGGAAATCGTATTCATGGTACGCAGGTGTTCAGGATGCTTTGGTACAATGGTGGTATGGTCATAATGCTGTTGCATTTTTCCTCACAACTCCTTACTTAGGTTTAATGTATTATTTCATTCCCAAGGCAGCCGGCCGGCCGGTTTATTCATATCGGTTATCCATCATACATTTTTGGGCACTCATTTTCATTTATATCTGGGCCGGGCCTCACCATTTACTTTATACAGCTGTACCCGATTGGGCACAATCTTTAGGTGTTGTATTCTCCATCATGCTCATTGCTCCATCCTGGGGTGGCATGATCAATGGATTATTAACCCTTCGCGGTGCCTGGGATAAAGTTCGTGAAGATGTTGTGTTGAAATTCTTAGTTGTTGCTATTACCGCATATGGTATGGCTACTTTCGAAGGGCCAATGCTCTCTTTAAAAGGAGTTAATGCAATCAGTCACTTTACTGATTGGACAATTGCACACGTGCACGTTGGAGCATTAGGCTGGAACGGCTTTTTAACCTTCGGTATTTTATATTGGTTAATTCCGCGAATGTTCAGAACAAAATTGTATTCACCAAAATTAGCAAATGCACATTTCTGGATCGGTACATTAGGAATCATACTTTATGCTGTTCCATTGTATTGGGCAGGTATCATGCAGAGTTTAATGTGGAAAGAATTCACACCGGAAGGTCAATTGAAATGGCAGTTCATGGATACTGTAACCAAGATGGCTCCTTTCTATGCTGCGCGTGCTGTTGGAGGAATGTTATACCTGACCGGTGCGATTATGATGACGTACAATCTTATTAAAACAATCAAGGTTGGGTCTTTCCTTGCTGATGAACCAGCGGAAGCACCTGCTTTATCAAACGAATATCATGGTCATAAAAATGATCACTGGCACCGTTGGATCGAACGTAAACCTGTTCAGTTAATGGTGGTGAGCTTAATTGTTGTAGCTATTGGGGGCATCATTGAATTTGTTCCCACCTTTTTGGTTAAATCAAACATCCCAACTATATCAAGTGTTAAACCTTATACCCCGCTTGAATTACAAGGTCGCGATATTTATGTTAGAGAAGGTTGCTATACCTGTCATTCACAAATGGTACGTCCGTTCAGAAGTGAAACATCGCGGTACGGTGAATATTCTAAAGCAGGCGAATTTGTTTACGATCATCCATTCCAATGGGGAAGTAAAAGAACCGGTCCGGACTTAGCGCGATTAGGTGGTAAATATCCCGATAGCTGGCATTACAATCACATGATGGATCCAACTTCAATGTCTCCGAATTCGATCATGCCTCCATATCCATGGTTATTGGAAGACAAGATCGATGTATCCTCAACTGTTGCAAAAATAAAAGCCATGAAGAGATTGGGCGTTCCTTATCCTGAAGGCTATGAGAACGTAGCTGCCCAGGATATGGAAAAACAGGCCGGCGAAATCAGTGCCAGTTTAAAAAAAGATGGAGTTGAAACTCCTTCCGATAGGGAGATCATTGCGCTTATTGCCTACTTGCAACGCTTAGGAAAAGACATTAAAACAGCTGATAAAAAAGAAACCTCAAGTAACTAAAAACAGAAATCATGAAATTCATTAATTATTTAGAATCAATTACCGGTATAGGGATCTATCCGATGGCCTCCTTGCTGATCTTCTTTGGCTTCTTTGCAATTGTTGGTATTTACGTTATCAAAGGAAGAAAAGAATATTTTGAATATTTAAGCAACATCCCAATTAATAATAAGTCCTAAAACACGAATATGAAAAGTAAATTACATAAATATGCCGTGTGGTTCAATGCTTTTATGCTGTTACCACTTATAAACTTTGCACAAGGCACTCAGGCAAGCTCAACGTCAACGTATTTCTCGAATGCTTTGTTCCTGGCAATGCTGGCAGTTATCACGATATTGCTTATTGTTATTGTTGCCCTTACACAGGCACTTAAGAACATAGGACAAAGTGATTATTTGTTGCGTCGTGACGAGAACGACAAAAATAGCGGCACAAAAATTGCCGCAACGCTTTTTATATTATTCACTGTTTTTAGCGCCAATGCACAAACTCACAACGCCAAACAAGATTGGATTATCGGTGGACTTGATATGTTTACTTTTTACTTCATGTTAGGGATCATTGTTCTTGAAGGAATAGTTCTTACTTCTTTGCTTCTCACTTTAAGAAAATTACTGGAATCAAAGAGAACTGCACCTATTGTAGCAAAACCAAAAGAGAAAACAATTTTATCTGTATTAAGTGGCGCTGTTGAAATCGAGAATGAAGCTGAGATCATGCTGGATCATGATTATGATGGGATCAAAGAACTAGATAATGATCTGCCGCCTTGGTGGAAATATGGTTTCTATCTTACAATAGTAGTTGCCTTCATTTACATGATCCATTTTCACATTGCAAAAACAGGGGATCTGCAACGTGTAGAGTATGCTAAAGAAATAGAAAAAGCGAGAGTAGATGTTGCTGAGTATATGAAGAACGCAGCCAGCAATGTTGATGAAACCTCTGTGAAAATGCTGGAAGGAGCAGATATTGAAGCAGGAAAGAATATTTTCGTATCCACCTGCGCTGCTTGTCACGGAAAATTTGGTGAAGGCGGAGTTGGACCAAACTTGACCGACAATTACTGGATAAACGGCGGAAGCATAAGTTCAATATTTAAAACTGTAAAGTACGGCTGGCCTGATAAAGGAATGAAATCATGGAAGGATGAACTTTCTCCGATGCAAATCGCTCAGGTAAGTAGTTTCATTAAAACCTTAAAGGGAACAAATCCTCCGAATCCAAAAGCACAGCAAGGTGATCTTTTTGTTGAAGAAGGAAATGCACCTATTACTGATTCACTATCGTTACCTAATGATTCTTTGCAAGCATTGATCAAGGATACGATAAAAACAATTGCTCCCGGAACTAAAACTAAATGACCGATCTTCCCAAAATAGAAAAACAAGAACAAGAAACATTCAGGGATACAATTGCAACTATTGATAAAGAAGGCAAACGTGCCTGGATCTATCCAACCAAACCAAGCGGTAAATATTACAATTTAAGATCATGGTTAAGCATGGTTTATTTGCTTGTGTTTTTTGGTTTGCCCTTTATTAAAATTAACGAAGAGCCTTTGTTTTTGATAAACATCCTTGAAAGGAAATTCATTCTTTTCGGAATGATCTTCTGGCCTCAGGATTTCTTTATTTTTGGTCTGGGAATGCTCATTTTCATAGTGTTCATAGCTCTTTTCACGGTTATATACGGACGAGTTTTTTGTGGCTGGGCTTGTCCTCAAACCATTTTCATGGAAATGCTTTTTCGCAAAATAGAATATTGGATCGAGGGGGATGCGAATTATCAGAAAGCATTAAGTCATGAACCCTGGCATTTTAAAAAGATCTGGAAAAGATCGTTGAAATTAATCTTGTTCTTCGCTTTGTCTTTTTTAATTGCAAATACATTCCTTGCTTATTTGATAAGTTTAGACAACGTATTTAAACTTTATACGGAATCCCTTTCAGAAAACAGCGGTACTTTTGTTTCTCTTTTGATCTTTACAAGCATTTTCTTTTTTGTTTACTCCTGGTTCAGAGAGCAGGTATGTTTAATTGTTTGCCCCTATGGAAGAATGCAGGGAGTTTTACTTGACAAAAATTCGATCTTAGTTGCTTATGATTATGTTAGAGGGGAACCTCGCGAAAAATTTAAAAAGAACGATACCCAAACACATGGCGATTGCATTGATTGTCATTTATGCGTTAAAGTTTGCCCAACCGGAATTGACATCCGAAACGGAACCCAATTGGAGTGCGTAAATTGTACAGCATGTATCGACGTTTGTGATCATATCATGGAAGGCGTTCATCGTCCGAAAGGATTGATCCGCTTCGCCTCTGAAGAAGGTATTAAAAACAAGACTAAACTTACATTTACAACCCGAATGAAAGCATACTCTGCTGTATTACTGGTATTGATCGGTGTTGAAGTGTTTTTACTTTCCACACGCTCAGACTACGATGCAACTATATTAAGAGCAAAGGGCATGCTTTATCAGGAACGACCAAATAATGAAATAAGTAATTTATTCACCATAAAACTGGTAAACAAAACACGAAAAAATTTACCGGTTATCATTAAAGTTGAAAATTATGATGGGCGTGTTGAAATTGTTGGTAACCCACTTTCTGTAAAAAAAGAAGATATTACACAAGGTGCTTTTTTCATTTACTTAAAGAAAATCGACATCAAAAAAAGAAAAACACCTTTGATCATTGGAGTATATTCTGATGACAAAAAAATAAAAACAGTAAAAACCAATTTTTTAGGTCCTATAACAATTTAAAAATAAAATTATGAGCTGGTCGTATAGAATTACAATATTGTATCTGGGTTTTATGGCAATTATCCTGACCCTTGTAACACTGAGCATGAAAAACAGCGACGAGCTGGTTGCAGCCGATTACTATTCGCAGGAATTAAAATATCAGGATAAGATCGATGCCATAAACAATACGAATACATTGACTGAAAGTATCAGTCACGAAATAAACGATAAGGCAATTGCTTTATCACTTCCTGTAGGTTTTAAACCTGCAGAGGTTAATGGCGAGATCTATTTTTTCTGCCCCTCTAATTCAAAATTCGACCTTAAAATAAAAATGAATTTTGATGCTAGCGGTAAACAGGTCATTGCCAAATATCTTTTGAAACCATCTGCTTACAAAATGAATTTAACCTGGACCACAGGTGGCAAAAAATATTTTAAAGAAGAAGTGATAAACATAAAATGACAGGATCATTAATAGCCGCTTTATCACTTGGTTTGCTTGGAAGCTTCCATTGCGTTGGTATGTGCGGACCGATTGCTCTTGCCCTACCCGTTCATCAACTGAGCCCTTTCAAAAAGATAACTGCAATGTTCTCTTATAATTTTGGAAGAGCTGTGACCTATTCGGTGATCGGTTTGCTATTTGGCGCGATTGGTAAAGGTTTTTCAATATTCAGTTTACAGCAAATATTGTCTGTAGTTTTAGGAAGCATCATTTTATTATCGGTATTACTCCCAAGTCATATTATCAAACAATTTAGCTTCACAAATAAATTTTACCTTGTTTTCAATTACGTTAAAAGTAAGATCGGCAGATTAATTCAAAACAAAAGTGCAGGTTCATTGTTCTTAATTGGCTTACTGAATGGTTTATTGCCTTGCGGAATGGTATATATTGCTTTAGCAGGAGCCATGGCCACAGGCAACGAGCTAAAAGGGGCCTTATTCATGGCTGTGTTCGGCTTGGGCACTTTTCCGCTAATGCTTTCGCTCACTTGGTTCAGTGACCTGATCAGCATTAAATTCAGAACATATATCAGAACCGCAGTACCCTATCTTATTTCAGTCATGGCCATACTCATGATCTTGAGAGGCATGAATCTTGGCATTCCTTATGTGAGTCCGAAATTAGAGACCATGAAAAAAGCAGAGAGCGGCATGGTTGAACAAAAATTAAAATGCTGCCATAAATAAATGTTCTGGCCAAAATTAAATAGTCACAAAATAAAACTTCATGTGTTTGAAGCGCTCAGTAAAAATTCAAATTACAGAACCGAAGATATATTGGGAATTCCGGGCACTTTTTTAGACACTGAAGTATTTTATGATGATGCGCCATTTTTAAAAGAGGCTCCATTCCTTTCTGCCCTTATTGCAAATCCGAATCACATCGGCTGCCACACTTTGAGCGGTGAACACGAAGAAATGTTTTCTGGAACTCAGGAAATTGAAAAAGAATTGCTAAGAATTTGTTCTGAAGAGATCTTTAAAGGCGAACCAAATTCAATTGACGGCTATGTGGCCTCAGGCGGAACAGAAGCTAACATTGAGGCGCTTTGGATCTATAGAAATTACTTCATCAACGAATTCAATGCCGATCACAACGAAATTGCAATTGTTTATTCAGAAGACACTCATTATTCTCTGGCAAAAGGATGTGATCTGTTGAATTTAGACTCTATAGTTCTAAAAGTAAATGAATCCGACAGAGCAATTGAAATATCTGATCTTGAATTGAAGATCGATGAAGCCGTTGAAAAAGGAAAAAAATATTTTATCGTGACCCTGAATATGGCAACCACAATGTTTGGCAGCGTAGATGACATTGAAAAGATCACTTCTTACTTCAATCTTTTACAACTCAATTATAAACTTCATATTGATGCGGCATACGGTGGCTTCATCTATCCATTCACAAATTCCTCATCCCTTTATAATTTTGCGAATCCCAACATCACTTCCATTTCAATTGATTGTCACAAATTACTGCAGGCTCCTTATGGGACCGGGATTTTCATGATCCGGAAAAATTTCATGCAATATGTTTGTACTGAAAAGGCTTCTTATGTAAAGGGCAAAGACTACACCCTTTGCGGTAGCCGCTCCGGAGCCAATGCGATATGTGTGTGGATGATCTTGCACGCACACGGAGCAAGCGGCTGGCTGGTGAAAATGAATCATTTATTGGATACTACAACTGATGTTTGCGCAGCACTTGACGAAATGAAAGTTGAGTATTTCCGTGATCCATTTCTTAATATCATTACTATAAGATCTGAAAGCATTTCTGCTGAATTAGCTCATCGTTACTACCTTATACCCGACTCATACGAAGATCCAAAGTGGTACAAGATGGTAATTATGCCACACGTTAAACAAGGTGTACTTCACCGGTTTTTATCCGATCTTTCAAAAGAAACAAGCTTACGTTAAATGGATCTCATTTCAAAATATAACATTCCGGTTCCGAGATATACAAGTTACCCAACTGTACCTAATTGGAAAAACGACCTTAATATAGAACGATGGAATGACCTTGTTAAAGAAACTTTTACATTAACAAATAACACAGAGGGTATAAGCCTTTACATTCATCTGCCTTTTTGCGAAAGCCTCTGCACATACTGCGCCTGCAACACAAGAATAACGGTTAACCACAAGGTAGAGGAGCCTTACATAGATTCTGTTTTAAAAGAATGGAGTTTATATCTCAGCCTATTTGGTGAAAAACCCAAAATAAAAGAGATCCATTTAGGCGGAGGAACACCTACTTTTTTCTCAGCTCAAAATCTTCATAAACTCATTAAAGGAATTCTTGAACAGGCTGAAGTGTGCAGTACATATGATTTCAGTTTCGAAGCCCATCCATCCAATACTACACAACTTCATTTGCAAACACTTTACGATCTAGGTTTTAAAAGGGTAAGTTTTGGGATACAGGATTTTGATATCAAAGTGCAGGAAACCATAAACCGTTATCAAACCTTTGAAGAAGTAAAAACCGTTGTTGAACAAGCCAGAAAGATCGGTTATGTTTCTGTGAATTTTGATCTGGTTTACGGATTGCCTTTTCAAACAACAAGCAGCTTGAACGAAACGCTTGTTAAAGCTCTTTCTTTAAAACCAGAGCGAATTGCATTTTATAGCTATGCTCACGTACCTTGGTTAAAACCCGGACAAAGAAAATACACCGAAAAAGATCTGCCTAAGGATGATGAAAAAAGGCAACTCTATGAAACAGGAAGATCGTTATTTTTAAATAACGAATATATTGAAATTGGAATGGATCATTTTTCAATTAAAAGCGACGACCTGTTCTTATCTGCTCAAAACGGAACCTTACACAGAAACTTCATGGGCTACACACCCAATCACACCAGCTTACTTATTGGACTCGGCGTTTCAGCCATCAGCGATTCGTGGACCGGCTTCTCTCAAAACATTAAGACCGTAGAAGAATATCAGGCCAGTTTAAATGAGAACAAACTTCCGATATTTAAAGGCCATGTCTTAAGCAGCGAAGATCTGAATTTAAGAAAACATATTTTAAACCTGATGTGTTATGGAAAAACCACGATCACAAAAGGCGATGAAAATGATCCGACATTTAATCGCGGTTTGAAAAGATTAAGCATCATGCAAAAAGATGATCTGGTTAAGATCAGTGATCAAACAATTGAAGTATGTGAAAACGGCAAAATGTTCTTAAGAAATATCTGTTCGTGTTTTGATGATTATTACTGGAAAGAAAGATCAGAAAGTAAGTTATTCAGCACTTCCATTTAGCGACTCGTTATTTCTATTTTTTTCAACAAAAGAAGTTATCGGGCAAATACCGAAAAGTGCTGAAAGCGTTAATAAAAAAGCGATCGGTACCAGCATAAAATAATAATCTTCTTCCTCCAGAATGAATGAACAGGAAGTGATAATAAGAATCACTGCCCCAATTAATAAACGGGTCATTCTGTTGGCATAACTTATATTCACTTTCACCCTACAAATTTAAACTTCTCAGTTCCTATTTAATGTGATATAAATCATAAACGGATTCTGATGAAGGTCATTTCAGGTTGCTTAGCTATTAAATACATTTATAAAAAATATTCCTATGCACAACGAACATACCGATTCCCATTTTCAAAAACGCATTGATGATGGAGAACACATAGAACCTAAAGATTACATGCCCGATGGATATAGAAAACACCTTATCCGCCAGATGTCACAGCACGCCCATTCTGAAGTAATTGGCATGCAGCCTGAAGGAAACTGGATAACACGTGCTCCAAGTTTAAGGGCAAAGCAAATTCTTCTGGCGAAAATTCAAGATGAAGGCGGACATGGCTTGTATCTATACAGCGCTGCCGAAACTCTTGGAATATCCCGTGCAGAGATGATCGAACAATTACACACCGGTAAAGCGAAGTATTCTAATATTTTCAATTATCCTGCTCTTAACTGGGCAGACATTGGTGCTATTGGCTGGTTAGTAGATGGTGCTGCCATCGTTAATCAGGTTTCGTTGCAGAGAACTTCTTTTGGTCCGTATAGCAGAGCAATGGTAAGAATTTGCAAGGAAGAGAGTTTTCATCAACGTCAGGGTTATGAAATTATGGCGCGAATGATGAAAGGCACAAAAGACCAGCAGGCCATGGCACAAGACGCTATGAACCGATGGTGGTGGCCCGCACTCATGATGTTTGGTCCGCACGATATTGATTCACCTCATAGTGGAGATGCCGTTAAATGGAAAATAAAACGTGAATCAAATGATACGCTTCGTCAGAAATTCATTGATAAAACTGTACAGCAGGCTGAACTGATCGGATTAGTGATGCCGGATAAGGATATCAAATGGAATGAATCAAAAGGACATTACGATCATGGAAAAATTGACTGGGATGAATTTCATCGCGTTATCAAAGGAAACGGCCCATGCAACAAACAGCGCCTGGATCACCACATAAATTACTTTAATGAAGGTGCCTGGGTTCGTGATGCTGCTGAGGCCTACAAGATCAAACATTTAAAAGAAGAATTAGTAATCGCTTAATCCAAATTATGAAAACAGAAGATAATCAATTAGACCTTTGGGAAGTATTTATTCAAAGTAAATCAGGGCTCCCTCATATTCATTCAGGAAGTGTTCATGCTTCCGATGTAAAAATGGCGATGCAGAATGCCCGTGACATTTACACCCGAAGGGGCGAAGGAACGAGCATCTGGGTGGTACCTTCAAAAGCGATCAAAGCTTCGAACCCAGACGATAACGATATGTTATTCGATCCGTCAAACGATAAAATTTACCGTCACCCTACTTTTTATATAATGCCTGAAGGAGCAAAAAATATTTAACAACTTGAATTATGACAAAGAAAGAAGAACTTTACTTATATACACTTCGACTTGGCGATAATGCCTTGATCTTAAGTCACCGCCTGTCACAATTGTGCAGCAAAGGTCCGATTCTTGAAGAGGATCTTGCTTTGACAAACATTGCGCTCGATCTTTTAGGAAGAGCGCAGGCACTTTTAAAATATGCAGGAGAGATTGAAGGAAAAAACCGCAGTGAAGATGATCTGGCTTACAGAAGAGAAGAAAAAAATTATTACAATCTGCTTTTAACAGAGCAGCCGAACAAAGATTTTGCTCACGTTATCGCACGCCAGCTTTTTATTTCAACCTTTGAATTTTTCTTGTTTCAGGAATTGGAAAAAAGTGCAGATACTACACTTTCGGCAATAGCCGGCAAAACCATTAAAGAAGTAAAGTATCATTTACAACACGCCTCCGATTGGACCATTCGCCTTGGAGATGGGACAAAAGAAAGTCATGACAGAATGCAATCAGCCATCAATGATCTGTGGATGTATACCGGAGAACTATTTGAAATGAATGGTATTGATCTGGATTTACTGACACAGGGAATTGCAGTTGATACAATTCCATTACAAAAAAAATGGAGAGATTGCATTAATTCGGTTCTGAATGAAGCAACTCTATTCGTTCCCAAAGATACATACATGCAAACAGGCAGCATAAATGGTGTACACTCTGAGCATTTGGGGCATATACTCGCAGAAATGCAGTACCTGCAAAGAGCCTATCCCGATGCAAAGTGGTAAGTGCTGATAATTTTATTGGGATTAACATTTCTTATTATCGTAAGAATAATTGAGAAAAACGATATTTTTGGTAATTTCGAATAGGCCTAATTTTTTGTGAATTGATAACTAATAAATGAATACAAAACTCAGCATAACATTAATTGCCTTCCTTTTATTTGGAGGCACATTTTATTTTTTTGCAAAAAGCAGTTCCGAATCACCAATTAACAAAACAGTTCCTCAGCAAGACGAGGGCTTAAGCGTTGAAGCCTTTACGAAAAAAGTAAGCACTAAAGAAAAAATTGTATTGGTATATTTCCATGCCGATTGGTGTGTTCCCTGCATAAAATTAAAGCCTATCATTGATCAGATAGAAAAAGAACAAAGTAAAGTTGTTGAGATCCTTGAATTGGATGTAGATGAAAATCCGAAAATTGCCATACATTTTGAGATCAATGCGCTTCCCCTTTTCATGATCTACAAAGACGGAAAAAAGGTCTGGGACCACAATGCTTTCCTCACCAAGGATGAGCTCCTAGGCAGGATCAACCTTTACAAGGTGCAATAACTGCGCAATATCATATATTTGGTCTGACATAAGTCATTGCTGCCGGCATAGCTTTTCTATTACTTTGTAATATAAAATCTAAATTATGCCAATCTATCAGCATCACGGTAAAGTACCTCACAAACGCCACGTTGTTTTCAGACAAAGTAACGGTGAGCTATACCACGAAGAACTTGTAGGAACCGAGGGTTTTGCAAGCACATCATCATTAGTTTACCATTTGCATCCACCTACCATGGTAAAAGATCTGGGTAAGCCGCATTGGGCAAAACCTGAAGCTGCTTTAGAAGAAAACATGAAAGCCCTCAGTTTTTTAGGTTTGGATGTTGAACCGGAAGCCGATTATCTGATGAGCAGAAAAGTTTTTTTCTTTAACGACGATCTTCAGATCGGAATGGCGGCACCTCAGAAGTCGATGGAAGATTATTTCTTCAAAAATGCAGATGCAGATGAACTACTATTCATTCACAAAGGAAATGGAGTTTGCAAGACCATGTATGGCTCTGTAGATTTTGAATATGGGGATTACGTTCTAATTCCAAGAGGAACAGTTTATCAATTAAAATTTGAAACTTCTGAGAATAAAATAATGTTCATTGAGTCAAGCAGTCCGATAAGAACACCAAAACGCTACCGCAACGAGTTTGGTCAGATGCTTGAACATTCACCATTTTGCGAGAGAGATATAAAATTACCGCATTCGCTTGAAACTTTTGATCAAACAGGATCATTTAAGATCATGATCAAGAAGCGCGGTTTAATTTATCCTTACACTTACGAAACACATCCATTCGATGTTGTTGGATGGGATGGATACAATTATCCTTTTGCATTCTCTATCTTCAATTTCGAACCAATTACAGGTCGCGTTCACATGCCGCCAACAATACATCAGCAGTTTGAAGCGCGAAATTTTGTGATCTGTTCATTTGTTCCAAGACTTTACGATTATCATCCCGATGCGATTCCTGCACCTTATCATCACAGTAATATTGACTCAGATGAAATACTGTATTACGTAGAAGGAGATTTCATGAGCAGGAATAATATCAAACAAGGACAGTTTACTTTACATCCCGGTGGCATTCCGCACGGACCGCATCCCGGAGCAATTGAAAGAAGTATTGGAAAAAAAGAAACCAATGAACTTGCGGTAATGATCGATCCTTTCAACCCTGTTAAGATCACTGCAGAAGCCTTGAAATGTGAAGTAAAAGATTATTATAAGTCATGGATGAGTAATCCTGAAATGGCACACTAAAAACTTAAGCTATGGAAACGAAAAATCTAACAGAAGTAAAAAATTTCAATTATTCAGGTGAAAAGATCTTCGAAAAAGCAAAAGACTTTTTGCCGATCAACGGTACAGATTATGTAGAGCTATATGTTGGTAACGCGAAACAGGCTGCACATTACTATAAAACCGCTTTTGGTTTTCAGGAATTAGCTTATTGCGGCTTAGAGACAGGTGTACGCGACCGCTGCTCCTATGTTTTACAGCAGGATAAAATTCGTCTGGTATTAACATCTCCTTTTAATCCGGAGAGCGACATTTCGCACCATATCAGAAATCACGGTGATGGTGTAAAAGTAATTGCGTTATGGGTAGATGATGCTACTGATGCATATGAGCAAACTATCAAACGTGGAGCAAGATCTTACATGAAGCCAAAGGCAGATAAGGATGAGCATGGAGAAGTGGTTACTTCAGGAATTCATACTTATGGCGAGACCATACATTTATTTGTAGAACGTAAAAATTACAATGGATTATTTCTTCCCGGTTTTGAAAAATGGGAAACAGAATATAAACCAACTCCAACAGGATTAAAATACATTGATCACATGGTTGGGAATGTAGAATTAGGTGCCATGAACAGGTGGTCGAAGTTTTATGAAGAAGTAATGGGTTTTGCTAATCTGGTAACGTTCGATGATAAAGACATTTCCACCGAATATACTGCACTTATGAGCAAGGTTATGACCAGTGGAAACGGAAGAATTAAGTTTCCAATTAATGAGCCTGCAAAAGGCAAAAAGAAATCACAGGTAGAAGAATATCTGGATTTTTATCATGGGCCGGGTTGCCAGCACATAGCGGTAGCTACGGATGACATAGTATTTACCGTTTCGGAAATGCGTAAGCGCGGAGTTGAATTTTTATACGTGCCCGGCAAATATTACGACACCGTAAGAGATCGCGTTGGAATCATTGAAGAAGACCTTAATGAATTAAAAAAATGGGGTATAATGGTAGATCGTGATGAAGAGGGTTACCTTTTACAGATATTCACTAAGCCGATCGAAGATCGCCCTACTTTGTTCTTTGAGATCATTCAGCGCAAAGGTGCTAAATCGTTTGGCAAAGGAAATTTTCAGGCCCTATTTGAAAGTATAGAAGCAGAGCAGGAACGCCGAGGAACCTTATAGTTATGGAACTCAACCGACTCGACAAGATAAACTACGCGAACGTTGCTTTGATCTTTATCAGTACCGCAGCAGCTATCTTATTTCCGTTCGAATTATTCCTGATAGCGTACGCCATCCTTGGTCCTTTGCATTATTTAACCGAGATAAGCTGGTTGCATAATAAACAGTACTACACAAAGAAAAAAAACGACTATTTCGTACTGGTGGTATTATCAGCGCTGATCGCCTTACCGGTAATTGGAAGCCTGATGAATTTCAAAACAGGATTCAGTAATCTCGACATAAACCGGTTCATGTATCTGGCGGTAGTTTCATCCGTTATTTTTGTGTTCTTAAAAAATCCTCTTTACAGAATACTGGCATTTGTATTGGCGCTTCTTACGTTGAAGTTCTCAGGGAGCTTATATCTCGTGTTGTCGGTGTTTTTACCAACGCTCATTCATGTTTTTCTTTTTACTGCCTTGTTCGTACTATACGGCGCTTTAAAAACAAACAGCAAAAGCGGATACATTTCGTTCTGGACAATGCTTTTGGTTCCCGCGTTACTCATCACGATCTTTTCGGGCTATTCATCGTATGCGATCTCTAATTACAGTTTAAATGCCTATAAAAGTTTCGAGGGCATCAACTTTTTCTCTCTGAAACAATTTACAAATGTTGATATATCAAATCCGAATGCAATTACGCAGGGGATCTATTTTTCAAAATCCGGGATACTTTTAATGCGGTTCATTGCTTTTGCATATACTTACCATTATCTGAACTGGTTCTCAAAAACTGAAGTGATACAATGGCACAAGGTTCCCAAAAGGCGATTGGCAATTGTACTTCTACTTTGGATCCTTTCCGTAATTGCTTATTCATACGATTACAATCTTGGGTTTCAATGCCTGTTCTTTCTGAGTTTTTTGCATGTACTTCTTGAGTTGCCACTAAACATCATTTCCATAAAAGGAATAATAACTGAATTATTTAACTCCTCAGACAAAAAAATGATCCTGAATGATAAAAAAACGTCTTAAATCTTAAAACTATGTATATACAACAACTTTACACCAATTGCCTTGCACAGGCCGCTTACTACGTAGAATCAGAAGGAGAAGCTCTGATCATTGATCCCTTGCGCGAGCCGCAACCCTATCTTGATCTGGCTCGTCAGAGAAATGCAAAAATAAAATATGTTTTTGAAACGCATTTTCATGCAGATTTTGTTTCAGGTCATCTTGAAATATCAAAACTTACCGGCGCAGTCATTGTTTATGGTCCCAATGCCAAACCAGATTATCTTGCACTGATTGCAATTGATAATGAAGAATTCACTCTTGGGAAGATAAAGATCAAAGTACTTCATACTCCCGGTCACACCATTGAATCATCGAGTTTTTTATTATTTGATGAGAACAAAGTTGCGAAAGCTGTATTTACAGGAGATACATTGTTTATTGGAGATGTGGGTCGCCCGGATTTGCTGAGTGGAAATTTAAGCAAGGAAGAATTAGCCGGCATGCTTTACGATTCTTTGCAGAAAAAAATTAAAGTGCTCGCTGATGACATTATCGTTTATCCTGGGCATGGCGCAGGATCTGCTTGTGGTAAAAACATTGGTAAGGAAACTGTTTCAACAATTGGAGAACAGAAAAAACAAAACTATGCGCTTCTTAGCAGTAACAAGCAGCAATTCATTCGTACATTAACTGAGGGTCTGCCTATTCCGCCCGCCTATTTTTTCAAGGATGCAAGCATCAACGTGAAAGGTTACGATAGTTATGAAACACTGATGAACAGAGAATTCAAAGCTCTAACTGTTAAGGAATTTGAAAACGAGATCGACAACAAAGCATTAATTCTGGATGCAAGGTCTGCCGATGATTTTGGAAACGGATACATCACCGGCTCCATAAACATTGGATTGAACGGTGATTTTGCTGTTTGGGCAGGAACACTCATTGAATTTAATACTCCCATTATACTAATTGCAGAATCCGGTAAGGAAAAAGAATGCATAGTAAGATTAGCCCGCATTGGTTATGATAATGTAAAAGGCTATCTTAATAATGGAATTGAGGAATGGAAGAAGTCAGGAAAAGAACTTGATAAGATCAGATCGATCGAATATGATGAAATTGACAGGTATCGCTTAGATCCTCATTTCACAATCATTGACGTTAGAAAACCAGAAGAGCATAGTAAAACTAAGATCAGGAAATCAATAATCATGCCTTTAAATACCATAAATAAAGGTCTGGATACACTTGATGATGATAAGCAATATCTCGTATACTGCGCAGGCGGTTACCGATCAATGGTTGCCATCAGCATGCTCAAAAAGCATGGCATTAAGCATGTTTTAAATCTTAAGGGAGGCATCAATGCTTATGCTATGATGCTTGACTAAAGTCATAGAAACAAATGAGTATGGTCATGCCGTTCATTTTTATTCAACACTATTTTTGAGGTATTAAGTAAGCATTTATCTCAAAAATTATGGAAACAATTTTAATTGCAACGGATTTTTCGGCACCTGCCAATAATGCCGCTGAATATGGTGCTGAGCTGGCAAAATTCTTTTGTGCCAGGTTGGTTTTGGTTAACGCACATGCCATGCCTCCTACGGTTTACGATACAGGCATTTCACTTGAAGCAGCAAAAGAAACAGTTGCGATAGCTGAAGCAGGACTTGCCGATCTAAAATCGAAATTACTAAAAAAACATCCGGGGCTCGAAGTAGAAACTTTCACCGCTATGGGCTTTTCATACGATGTGATACATGAGGAAGCCAAAAAATATAAAGCCGATCTTGTTGTGATGGGTATGACAGGCGAAGCTACCGGAATAAAAGAGCATCTGATAGGAAGTAATGCTTTGAGAGCTGCCCGCAATTTCGAAATGCCGGTATTTATCATTCCGGTTGATGCCAAATACCATCGCGTTCATAAGATCTCATTTGCATGTGATCTGAATAAAACAGAAAATACAAGCCTTGCCTATTCAGCAAAATATTTCAGTAAGATCTTTGATGCTCAATTGGAAATTGTTCACGTAGAAGTGGATCGCGAAATGAGTGTTGCTAAATCGGAAACCATAAACTATGTTGAAGAAAAATTAAAAGGCATTGAGCATAATACGATAATCATTAATGATGAGGATGCAGGCGAAGCTTTACAGGATTATTTTAATGCTTTTGAAACTGACCTTATTCTGATAAATCCTAAAAAGCATAATATATTGCAAAACGTTTTCACTAAAAGTGTAACTAGAAAACTTGCCTTTCATTCTAAATTGCCGATTTTGGCGATACACTAGTTGTTAGGGTAACCTGAAGCGACCCATTTTTCAATAGCAGTGAGGTCGCACTGAGAAAGTTGATTCGAATTTTTTGGCATTGCTGAAAAACCGGATTGATGCTTAATACTTCCAAGAAATCTATTATTCGTAATTGCGGCTACCACACCGTTGTAATCCGACAGATCATAGCCTCCACCTGCATTACCGGAACTATGACATCCTACACACCAGGATTGCAATACTATTTTTACTCTGCTATTGTAAGTAAAACTCGTTGTGTCGCATATTTTGCAATTCGAAGTGTTACGTGCACCCATTTTAATCCAGTCCTTTATAGTGTTCAAATCTTTATCGCTCAGTTTCGAATAAGGGCTTGGTGGCATAGACGGATTACTGCCTCTTATCACATTATACAACTCACTTTGCAACGGATGCTTAGGCGATATTCCTTTCATGATCCCGTCATAGTTGGTTAAATTATAACCAGACTCTTTATCCTTTGCATTGTGGCAGCCACTATAAGTACAATTTGATATAAATATAGGTAGCACATCTTCGTTGAAACACGCGTTGGGTGAATAAATATCATAAGTGCATGTGCTCAGTAAAAGCGAAACAAATATGAGAATTACATACTTTTTCATATGTTTAAGAAATAAGTCTGGCGATCAAAAATGCAGAAGCTGCTGCAATCACCCCAATTAATGTGACTTTTAAGGCGCCCCAAATAACAGGCTGCCCTGTGACTTTACTCTTAAAGAATCCGAAAATAAATAGACAAAGTACGGTGATGATCGCAGAAATTATCAAACCATTTTTTGGGTTTGATGTGAAGAAGTATCCCATTAAAGGAATTAATCCTCCGACTGCATAGGAAATTCCGATTGTTAAGGCACTGTGTTTAGCGCGGTTTGGATGCGGTTCTTCCAAACCCAACTCGAACTTCATCATAAAATGCACCCACTTGTCTTTATCTTTAGAAAGTTCAAGTGCAATTATATTCTGCGATTCGGTACTTAATCCATAATCAGCAAACACTTCCTTTACCTCGTCCATTTCACGCTCAGGTACTCTTTCTACCTCATCGTATTCGCGTTTTAATTCACTTTGATAATGATCCTGTTCTGTTTTACCGGCTAAGTATCCGCCAAGTCCCATGGCAATGCTTCCCGCTACAATTTCAGCAACACCTGCGGTTACAATGATCCCGTTGCTGTTTACGGCACCGCTTAAACCTGCAGCCAAAGCAAATGGCACTGTTAATCCATCGCTCATACCAATAACCATGTCGGTTATGAATTCTGAACTCTTTAAATGTTTTTCGTGATGATCCATTTTTCTATTTACAAGTATGTGATGAATTATTCTTCTGACTTATTTTTCAATTGCATTAATAAAGAATAAGCGCCTTTTACTACGATCTTCTTATCTAAAACATTATCAGAACTTAATAGTTTTATCTCCGTAAAACCGTTTTCGGTACTCCCTTTATTAACTTCGAGCATTTCAAAAACATTGTTTTCTTTAGATGCAAAAACAAAATCCTTTCCTTCAAAATTCAGGACCGCATCCTCATTCACAGATGGCGCTTCGGCACTTTTGATCTCTACCTCAGCATTCATGTACATTCCGGGCAACAAGGTCTTATCATAGTTCTCAAAATGACAGTGAACATCAGCACTTCTGTCAGCCGAAAGATCCCTGCTGATCAAAATTATTTCACAAAGATACCTTTTATCCCGTTCGTTATTATTGAATGCTATCACCTTTTGCCCAATTGAAAGCTTATCAAGGTCTTTTTCAAATACACGCAAATTCAAATGGATATCTTCGGGATTTATCAACTCAAAAAGTATATCGGTTGGATTAACATATTTTCCAATGTTCACATTCACTTTAGAAACAAAACCATCAATGGAAGAATAAACATTAACGCTTCTTGATAAATTCGTTTCATTCAAGGATCCGGGGTCAACGTTTATTAATCTTAATTTTTCAGCTAACGCACTTGAAGTGACTTTTTGTGTTTTATAATCCATTTCAGCTTGCTGAAACACCTTATCACTGCTGGCCTTGGTTTGGTTCAGATCTTTCTGGCGATTGTATTCATTTTCGGAATAAGACAACTTAGATCTTGAATTCAGATATTCTTGTTGCAGCTGAATGTATTGCTGGTCTTCCATGGTAGCAATAACCTCTCCTTTCTTTATGTGCATTCCCGGTAATAGTTTTGTTGATTTCAAAAAACCACCTAAAGGCATGCTTACCGACACCATATTTTGAGGTGGCACATCAATTTTACCATTTAATTTTAAAACGGAAGAAATACTTCTGCTCTCTGCCTTTCCCAATTCTATTTTCGCACTCCTATATTGGGCATCTGTTAAACTTATTACGTTTTCAACCGCATTTGAAGTTGAATCTTTTTCTTTGTTCTTACCCGTTCCGCAGGAAGAAAGCAGAATGATAAGAATACCTGTTAATATTAGATTTTTCATGTTATTTTGAAATTAAAAAATTTATTTGAATGATCGTTTCGTTAAAGTTTTTTACGGCATCAAGATAATCTGATTCGATACCAATAGCCTGATTAGTTAACATTACCCAATCAAGATAATTTATCTCCCCGTTAACGAATTGTTTATTGGCAGTTTCTAAAATTAATCTGGCGTTTTTAAGAGCAGTATTCTCAAAATAATTAACTGTACTCACATTTGCCTGATACCTGGCTAAAAGAGACTTATACTGAGTTTTCAAAAAGCTTCTTTCCTGCAAATAGTTATTCTCGGCAATACTTCGGCCAATTTTTGCTGCGTTAATTTTTGATCTTTGGGCCCCAAAAAACAAAGGAATACCCACTCCAACCTGAACCGACTGAAATCTGGAAGAGGATGTGTAAATTTTATTATCCGCTCCGCTGCCCTTCATGGTCATGTTGTAGTAGCCCAGATTAAGATCCGGAAGTAATTTTGAGCGCTCAAGTCGCTGATTAACTTCAGATACTCTTTTTTGCTGTTCGATCACTTTTAAAAAAGGGTGTTGATCAACCACACTGCTATCTAAACTTAATACCAAACTCATTTTAAGATCGCTTTGATCGGGCACGTAAAAAGTAGTGGTGTTCAATATTAACCTGAACTGAAGCCCAACCATTTCCAAATCCAGTTTTAATTGCTTCAATTGAATGCCGATGTTACCCCGTTGTGTTTCTGCGGTGGTTTTCTCCAGCACATTGCTTTCGCCTTTTGAAAACCGCTGGTTTGCCTTCTCAAGAAAGGACCCATAAACACTATCGTTCTTTAAAAGTAATTCCTCTTTTTCTTTAAGATAGAGGTATGAATAAAATATCTGCCTTACTATCCTTCTCGTATCTGATTCTTTCAGAGAAACGTTCAAAAGAGCCGTTTTCCATTCTTCAGTGAGTAAACTTTTTTGGTTCGCATAAACTGTCGGGAAATTGAACGACTGAGAAACACCAATGCGGTTATCATTATAATAACTGTTTATTTGTCCATATTCACCCATAACATTTGCCTGAGGAACAGACGCAGCAGTTTTGATCATTTTTTGCTGGTACTCCGATCTAAGTCTTTCGTTTTTTACCAGTAAATTATTTTTTAATGCTGTATCTATTGCTGACTTCAGATCAATAGGTTTCTGCGCTTGCGTCTGCCCGATCATTGCCAAACTAAACAAAATTGTAAGAACTCCTTTTAATTCGTTCTTTGTTCTTTCACCTTTTTCAAACAGCACGTATAAAACCGGCAAAACGTACAGCGTTAAAAAAGTTGCTATCATGAGCCCGCCAATAACTACAGTTGCCAGTGGTCGCTGAACTTCTGCTCCGGCACCGTTACTTAAAGCCATTGGCAAAAAACCAAGAGAAGCTACAAAGGCAGTCATTAACACCGGCCGCAAACGAACTTTTGTTCCCAATAAAACAATGCGCTGCAAATTATGAAGACCATCGCTTTTTAATCGGTTAAATTCTGCGATAAGAACGATACCATTCAGCACTGCCACACCAAACAAAGCAATAAAGCCGATACCGGCACTGATGCTAAAAGGCATTCCTCGTAAAGCCAGAAAGAAAATGCCACCAATAGCAGATAATGGAATGGCCGAATAAATTAACAGGCCTTGTTTTATGGAATTGAAAGCGAAATATAAGAGCAAGAAGATCAAGATCAACGAAACGGGAACCGCTATCATTAGCCGTTGTTTAGCTGCGTTCAGGTTTTCAAATGCTCCTCCGTATGTAATATAGTAACCAGAGGGAAATTTAATTCGATCATCAACTTTTTGCTGAAGCTCATTAACAATACTTTGTACATCCCTTCCTCTTACATTGAATCCAACAATAATTCTTCGCTTTGCATCTTCGCGCTGAATTTGATTTGGTCCATTCTTTATTTCAACATTTGCCAGCTGATACAAGGGGATCTGCGTTCCCTTAGGTGTAGGGATCAAAAGATTTTTTACATCTTCCATATCTTTTCGTTTATCAGTATTTAAACGGAGCACAAGATCAAAACGTTTTTCGCCTTCAAAAACAATTCCGGCGCTTTGCCCTGCGAAAGCAGTATTAACAACTCTATTAACATTCTCAATATTTAGGTTATATTGAGCAATGGTGGCTCTATTATATTCAATAATAACCTGAGGCATTCCGGTAACAGGTTCTTCAAACAGATTCTTTGCTCCTTCCACCTCATTAATTATAACACCTAATTTATGAGCGTATCTTGCCAGAGTATCCAGATTCTCTCCGAAGATCTTACAAACCACATCTTGTTTTGCGCCTGTCATCAATTCATTGAATCGCATTTGCACAGGAAACTGAAAACTTGTTGTAACACCAGGTACTTCCTGTAATGCAGTTCCCATTTTTTCGGCCAATTCGTTAAATGTTTTGGCTGATGTCCATTCCGATTTATCTTTCAGTATGATCATTATGTCAGCTGCCTCCATTGGCATTGGGTCGGTAGGCACTTCACCGCTTCCTATTTTGGTGACCACTTTTTCCACTTCAGGAAATCGATCGTTCAAAATACGCGCTGCCTTCGATGTGTTTTCGATGGTTGTTTTCAAACTGCTGCCGGTAAGCAAACGTGTTTCCACTGCAAAATCGCCTTCTTCCAGTGCAGGAATGAATTCTCCACCCAAAAAGGTCAAAGTAATTATTGCCAATGAAAACAATATTAATACTGATGATAATACCAGTTTAGGATAACGCAAAACTTTGCCCAAGGTTCTTTGATAGGTTTGTTCAAGAGCCGACATTAATTTATCGGAGATGTTTGGCTTGTGCTTTGTTTTTTTACTTAAGAACAAAGCACTCATCATTGGGATGTAGGTTAAAGACAATACAAAAGCCCCTAATAAGGCAAAAGCAACAGTTTGCGCCATGGGCTTGAACATTTTTCCTTCGATGCCCTGCAATGTGAAGATCGGTAAATACACCACCAGAATGATGATCTGCCCAAACACGGCACTATTCATCATTTTTCCGGCAGAAAGATTTACTTCGCCATCCATTTGTGTTTGATCGAGCTGACTGATATGTTTGAATTTTTTATTATGTGAAAGCTGATGCATCACGGCCTCCACTATTATCACCGCGCCATCCACGATCAAACCAAAATCAAGTGCGCCAAGACTCATTAAATTTCCACTTACGCCAAATGTGTTCATTAAAATAATGGCGAATAACATGGCTAAAGGAATAACTGATGCTACGAGCAAACCTGCTCTAAAATTTCCGAGAAACATCACCAGTACAAATATTACGATCAAGGCGCCTTCCATTAAATTCTGTTCAACTGTACCAATTGCATTATTTACCATTTTCGTTCTATCCAAAAAAGGCTCTAATACCACTCCTTCGGGAAGAGTTTTTTGAATTTGTATAATTCGCTCTTTTACATTCTTGATCACCTCACTGCTATTGGCTCCTTTTAACATCATTACCACCGCTCCTGCCACTTCACCCTCATCGTTATAGCACATGGCACCATACCTGTTGGCGTATCCAATTTTTACGTCAGCTACATCTCTTATGAATAAAGGTCCTCCCGAAGAAGTTTCTTTCACCGAAATATTTTCAATGTCATCAATACCTGAGATCAAACCTTCGCTTCTGATGAACAAAATGGTTGGCCCTTTCTCAATATAAGCACCGCCTGTATTCTGATTATTCTTTTCAAGTGCTGCAAACACATCGCTAATGGTAATGTTATGCGACTGAAGTTTGTTGGGATCAATGGCAATTTCAAATTGTTTTAGCTTACCGCCAAAACTGCTTACCTCTGCCACTCCTTTTACACCTAACAGCTGTCTTCGCACTATCCAATCCTGAATGGTTCTTAATTCAGTTTCATCATACTTTTTTTCATAACCTTCTTTTGCTCTCACCACATATTGATAGATCTCACCGAGCCCGGTTGATACCGGACCCAATTCAGGAGTTCCAATTCCTTTTGGGATCTGCGTTTGCACTTTTTGCAAACGTTCTGCTACTTGCTGTCTTGCCCAGTAAATGTCGGTGGCTTCATCAAACACAATGGTTACAAGTGAAAGCCCAAAGCGCGAAAAACTTCTTATTTCTTTAAGTCCCGAAATATTGTTGTTTGCTTGTTCGATCGGAAAAGTAACAAGGCGTTCGATATCGGTTGCGCCGAAAGAAGGTGCAATGGTGATCACCTGCACTTGATTATTTGTAATATCGGGCACGGCATCAATCGGCAACCTGGTTGTTTCGTAAACCCCATAAGCGATGAGGGCAAAAACGAAAAGTCCAACAATAAGTTTATTCCTTATAGAAAATTCAATAATTTTATTTAGCATATTTTCTTAATTATTATTTGACAATAAAACGCAAAACATCACAAATACAATTGTATTTATGAGATCAAGGTGTTCAAATTTTAATTAAGAAAATTTTGGCGGCTGCCAGATGGAGGAAAGATACGCTGAAGGTAAAAACTTTTCAATGTAAACAGAGTAGGAATTTTTTTCTTCAGAAACCGGTTTAGCTGAAATGCTATGAAAATTATTAGGAACGAAAGCAATTGTAGTAACATTGATACAACCTTCATGAGACTTAAATGGTAATTTCATTTCCTTGTCCTCATCTCCATCATTATCATCTGCCTCAAAGTAATGCTCGGAAAGAAATTCCAATAAAGACAAACCATTATCTTTTGCCTTATGTTCAACAAAATGTTCAACCAATAAAGGTAATTTCACTAACTGACTTAACTCGGTAAGAGATATCAGATAAACAGACAATAAGAATATGGCCATTACCTTTTTCACATTACAAATTTACGAAATTTTTCAAAAAGATCCTTCTTCTAACTTAGGAGTATTTGTTGATTTTTGCATGTTTTAGCCTAAAAACGAGTCGAAAACCTGAATTTTGTGGCAAAAAGTGCATTCTATCCCCTGAATAGACGGCACTTGTCCATACTACAAACGAATTTCCCAACAAAGGCTACGAATATTTAATGACTGCGAGCGGATATTTATTTTGTATACAAAGAATAAATATGTTTTGTTAACTTAGTATAAGCAATCAAACTCAAATGTTATGAAAAAGCTAACCCTACTTCCGCTGATTATTATCTTTCTAATTTGTAATAAAGCCTATTCGCAAAATTGGATAGATACCTGGCAAAACGAAAATAATTTTTACACTATTCAAAAAGCCTTTAATAAGAATTATGAAAAGTATGAAAAAGAAGAAAAAAGAGAACGACGAAAAAAGAAAGAGATGAGAGATGAAAATGAAGAAGGATTCTCTGGTTACGAACAGTATAAAAGATGGGAAGCATTTGTTGCACCTCGAGTTTACCCTAGTGGAGACCTTTCTTTATTGACGTCGAAATCTGCTAATTATGAAAAATTTCTAAAAGAAAATAATTATAACACCAATTCTGCAAATGGAAAAATGTCTTCTGTTTTGTCTACTACTTGGCAAGCAATGGGACCTTTTGGAAATTTAACCGGATTAGCTCAAAATGGCCTTCCAAGAAAGGCAGGGAGAATAAACTTTGTAACGCTTGATCCTTCAAATGCAAACACCCTTTGGGTTGGTGCCGCCGCAGGTGGTTTATGGAAAAGCACTGATGGTGGTGTTACCTGGACAGTTTTAAATGAAAGCATTGCTTTGATCGGCTGTACCGATCTAGCGATTGATCCAACAAATTCCAATATTATGTATTTAGCTACCGGCGATGGGTATGGGTCATTTACTAATCCGTCATCAATTGGTGTTTACAAATCAATAAATGGCGGTTCAACCTGGGCACCAACGGGATTGGTTTTTGCTCCTTTTCCTAAGGTAGAAGTTCGACATATTATTGTTAATTCTGTAAATCCTTTGATCGTTTTGGCTTCAACAAGTAATGGAATTTATAGATCGTCAACTGGTGGCGCTGGAGCCTGGTCACTAGTAGATCCTTTAACTACCTATGATATGGAATTTAAACTTTCAAATCCGGACACTGTTTATGCTGCCGGAAAAACTTTTAAGCGATCTGTAAATGCTGGTTTAACTTTTAGTACAATCTCTACAGGTATTCCTACAACAGGTTCCCAAAGAATGGAAATAGCAGTAACCGCCGCAAACCCTGATTTGGTTTACGTTTGTTCTACAACAAATACCACTTTCGGATTACAAGGTATTTATCGTTCAACAAATTCCGGAACAACTTTTTCTTTAATGGCAACTACACCAGACGTTTTAAAAACAGATTGTAATGGAACAAATCCAACCGGGCAAGGTTGGTATGATCTGGCATTTGACGCTTCTCCATTAAACCAAAATGAGTTAGCTGCAGGAGGTTTGGGTTCTTGGAAATCTTTGGATGGTGGATCGACATGGTCTCAAATAGGTTGCGGGTATTCTTTATCAGCAAACCCTCCTTTTCTTCATGCAGATGAGCAAGAATTTGAATATTCATCAACAGGAGTTTTGTATGCCGTGAATGATGGAGGAATTAATAAATTTAATGGAACTTCATGGACAGATCTATCCAATCCAATGAATATTGCACAGATCTACAAAATTGGTTTATCAAGTCTTGACCCAAGTTTATGGATCACAGGCCATCAGGATAATGGATCCAATATACACAATAGCACCACCTATAAAGCAAGTTTCGAGAACGATGGTATGGATGGTTTTATTGACCGAACAAATGATCAAAATATGTTTACAGCTATTGCACAGGGTAATTTTTATAAATCTACTAATGGAGGAGCTTCCTGGAATACATGCATGGCAGGTATTGGAGGGGCCAGCGCATTTGTTACACCCTGGAAACAAGACCCTGTTGTTGCTACAACATTATACGCAGGGAGAATTCAAATGTGGAAATCAACTAATTCCGGATCAATATGGAATGCCTTAGGTGCAATGCCGGGAGTGGTTGCCGGGCAGTTCATTGAAGAATTTGCTATTGCTCCATCCAATAATCAAATTATTTATGCAATACATGGTACAACAGGTATATTCAAATCAATAAATGGTGGTACAACCTGGACAAACGTAAATACTAATTTTAATGCGGGTGCTGCGGCCGGTAGTTTTATAACAATTGATCCAACAAATCCACAGGTAGCATATATTACACAAAGTGGATACGCAGCAGGTTTTAAAGTCTGGAGGACAACTACCGGAGGAACAAGCTGGACGAATATTTCATATAACCTTCCAAACCTTCCGGCAAATTGTTCAGTTTTTGAAACCGGTAATGTTAACGGAAGAGTTTATGTTGGAATGGATGTTGGTGTTTACTATATTGATAATATCATGCTTGCTTCTTCTACCCCAACATGGACTTTATATAACGCAGGTTTGCCAAAC
>JANYIQ010000243.1 GCA_025362575.1 Bacteroidia bacterium | reverse complement strand
CCTGAAGATTCAGCTCTTCCTGTTCTGCCTATGCGGTGCACATAATCTTTCGGAGAGCGTGGTAATTCGTAATTGATAACATAAGGAAGAAATTTTATATCGATGCCGCGCGCCATCAAGTCTGTGGCCACAAGAACTCTTAGTTTTCCGTTTTTAAATTTGTTTAAAGCATCCTCTCTGCCGCCCTGACTTTTTTTACTGTGAATGGCGGAGGCATCAATTCCATTGGCTCTTAATTTATCTGCCACATTATCGGCTTTGTAAACCGATGATGTAAAAACAAGAACCTGCTGAATGTTATTTTTTTTAATTAAGTAACGTAAAAGCGGACCTTTTCGTTCTTCAGTCACAAAGTAGGCGTTCTGAGTAATGAGATCAATGTTTTTTTCTTCCTCTTCAATTTTTATAACAACAGGATCGTGCAATAAAATTTTGTTGATCGTGTTTATATCATCGCTTAATGTAGCGGAAAACAAAAGATTCTGGCGTTTTTTAGGAAGCAGGGCCAGGATCTGATCCATTTCATCAAGAAAACCTGTATTAAGCATCTTATCAGCCTCATCTAATACCAGAGTTTTTACGTCCGATAAATGCACGGCCTTTGCAGATACTAATTCTAATAAACGACCGGGTGTAGCAACTAATATTTCTACATTTTGCATGGCGATCATTTGCGGATTGATGGAGGCACCGCCGTAAACTGCCAATGATTTTATTTTGTTGGGTAAGTAGGAGCTGAATAATTTAACAACCTTCTCTACCTGATTGGCCAATTCGCGGGTTGGCACTAAAATAAGTATGCTAACGTGTCGGTTCTCTGATTTCTGTTCGTGCTGAAGTTTTTCAAGAATTGGTAAAACAAAACTAGCCGTTTTACCGGAACCGGTTTGTGCAATGCCCAGGATATCTTTGCCTTTCAATATGGCAGGTATGGCCTGTAACTGTATGGGGTAGGCCTGAGTATAGTTTTGATCGGCCAGTGCTTTTAAAACTACTGAAGATAGACCGAGATTAGAAAAAGGCATTTTTTTTATGTTATTTTGTTCGGGCCAAATATACGCCATATTATCTCTAACTTTTCGCTTCTTTTTTTCAGAGAATTGTAAATTCGGGTAAATGATTGAGCGCGCCTTCCGGCCGAGCTTTCGCCACTCGCTTTTTTATTTCCGCTTCGCTACAATAAAAAGAGCTCAAACAATGGCTTAATCCCTCGCGCTTCTTCTTCATTAAATGTTTTTAGATATAATTTTAGTATTTTAGCTTTTATATGATAATGAAGACTAAGATTACGATATTTCTATTCCTGACAAGTTGCATTGCTTCTCAAGCCCAAACCGATTTCAGGTTCGATGGCAAGGCTTACAAAACCATTTATCCTAAAGATCTGTGTCAGTTCATTTACAATAATTCAAAGCTGCTTATAATTGATGTGAGAACTAAAGGTGAATTTGCAGATACCTCTTACATGGGAAATCGCAATATTGGAAAACTGAAAGGTGCCATAAATATTCCGATTGACGATCTTGAAAAAGAGATTCCCAAATTAAAAGAAAAACATCTTGGTGAACCCATTGTACTTTATTGTTCGCACAGTCAAAGAAGCCGTAAAGCAAGTAAACTTTTAGAAGAGAACGGATTTACGCAGGTAAGAAATTTGAATGGCGGCATGAGCTGGATGAACCAGGCTAATGAAAAAGAGTTTGCCTGCAAAAAACAAATTATAGTTTCGTCAGTTTTGTATAAGAACATTCCTGCCCGTGAAGCCATTGATCTTATCAGATCCTTCGACAAGCTCAGGATGACAGACCTTGTGATCATTGATGTGCGTTCGGCTGCAGAGTTTGAGGCAAAAGATAGCATTGAAGCAAATAATATAGGGAGATTAAAAAATGCCATTAACATTCCGGAGAATGAAATTAAGAACAATCTTGCTAAATTGAACGAATATAAGAATAAAACTATTTTAATATGCGACAACTATGGTAAACAAACCAATGTGGCAGCTACGTATTTGGTAAAAAAAGGATTTAAAAAAGTGTATGGCATGCTTGGCGGATTAAACGCTTTAGTTGGGAAAGATAAAGAATCAACAAGCTTGCGTAAAGAAATGATGCAGGACCTGCCACAATATAACCTCTTGAACGTAAAAGAAACGCTTGATCTTTTAAATGCGAATAATGATGTTGTTATTTTAGATCTAAGAACCGAAGATGAATTTAATAACAAAGCAAAAGAAGAATGGAAAAATTTGGGTAGGATGAAAGGCGCCATAAATTTACCACCTGCCGAATTCGAATCTAAATTAAGCGACTTGAATAAATACAAAAGTTCAAAGATCCTGGTTTATGGCAATGCCGATGCTGCAAAACATTGTAAAAAACTAAAACAAGCCGGCTTTGAAAATGTAAGCCTTTTATATGGCGGTTTATGGGATATGGTTTCGGCTTACGCCAACATTGATGGGTTTAAGAACGTAAAGGCTTTATTGGAGAATAATGAGGGGCTTTATTGAACAAGTTGATTGCTGAGCTTTGCGTTGGCCCGAGAGCTTTGTGTTGGTCGGTGAGCTTTGCGATGGTCTGTGAGCTTTGTGTTGGTCGGTGAGCTTTGCTCCCGACCAAAACCTTTTTAACCACTAAGATCATCCGTGCGGTTGTAAAACCAAATCGAAAATTAAATTGTCTATTGAAAAAGATTATAGCGGTCGGGAGCGCTCACGACGCGTCGTGACACCGACCAGCTCCAAACGCGAACAATGCATCTATTTAAAATCTTTCGGCTTATTCAGATCAGGGTTTTTAGGAAGGTTTTTTGCTATTGCTTTTTCAAAGGCTTCTTTTTGTGTTTTGTAATCACTACTCAAAACATCAATGGCTTCCAATTGTGTAGAGTTTGGTTTGGCTTCCATCCAGCAAAAGCTGCCGTATAATTTAGATACTTTTTCGCGCAAGCGTTCTTCATCAGCAAAAATAGAGGTTTTAGAAATTCCCATGAACTCTCCTTTTACTTTTTGTAAGTCTGTATAAAAAGCCTGAGCATTTTTATTCTTCGTGAAAGCAATTGTATCGGCCTTCAGGTTCTTTTGATAATACGAGATGCTGTCAATGGTGGAGTTAACATCCTTATACAATTTCTGTAACTGCATGGCTTTTTCGTAAACCACTTTGCGGTCTTCAATACTCAGATCTTTATTCTCTTCATCATGAACGCATTTCACTTTGCTTTCGTAAACCTTGTCACCAATTTTCAATTTAATGGTGTAAGTTCCCGGTAATACCATGGGCGCCGCAAAGCCTGCGCCATCGGGTTTTGTACTGCCCGATGCTACTTTTGGCGGAGAGCTTCTTAAATTCCAATCTATTTTATTGATTCCTTTTCTGATGCTTCCCGGCATTTCCTGGATAAGAGTTCCTTTTTCATCGTAAATTTCTAGTGTTGCCTTACCGGTTGCAATACGTGTTTTTAAATAATAATTGATGGATGGAATAGAGGATGGGTTTCCTGCCGACCAGCCGCCGGATACCGATGGACCGCCCCAGCCATATTTACCATTGTTAAGCGTTATGTCGGGTGTTTGAAACACATACACATCTTTTTCCCAAATTTCTTTGGTAAGGTTGCGCATCGGACGAATGTCATCCAAAATAAAAATACCGCGACCATGTGTAGCAATGATCAGATCGTGAGTTTTAGGATGGATCTGAATATCGCGCACCAAAGCATATTCCGGAATTTTGTTTTTCATTCTGAACCAGTTCTGTCCGCCATCTAAACTTGCAAATAAGCCTTGTTCGGCACCCAGAAACAAGAGATTCTTGTTCTCAACATCTTCTTTTATTTTATGAGCAAATCCTGTGAACTCTGTGCTTTTTATTCTTGTCCATGTTTTTCCAAGATCTGTACTTTTTGCAAGATAGGTTTGAAAATCGCCATACATGTGATTTTCGAAAGTAGCATAAACTGTATTTTTATCGAATTGCGAAGGTTGAATGCTGCTAACCCAGGCCTGTGCAGCAACACCGCATTTAGCAACATTTGCAGAGGTGTTGGTCCAAGTTGTACCGCCATCTGTAGTAACCTGAATGTTTCCATCATCTGTTCCTATCCAGATCAAATTTTCATCTAATGAAGATTCAGCAATTGTAAAAATGGTACAGTGGTTTTCTGCCGATGTATTATCTGCACTTAATCCGCCGCTGTCCTCCTGTTTTTGTTTTTTCTTATCGTTGGTGGTTAAGTCGGCCGAAATGCGTTTCCAGTTTCTTCCCTGATCATTCGATTTATAAAGATATTGCGCGCCTACATATAAATTTTTAGGATTTTTAGCGCCGGTTACAATTGGCGTATTCCAGTTCCATCTTAATTTTTCTTCCTTGGCAGTTTTTTGCGGCTGAATGTATTCTGATTTAAGCGAAGTTAAATTCGAACGGTTTATATTTCCTCCTTGTGATTCGGAATAAACTGTTTTTCCATCCACATCAGGTATGGTCCAGAAGCCATCGCCCCAGCCAACCATTTGCCAATGCCCGTTTCCAATACCTCCGGGTGCAGCGCTTGGTGCAGTCCAGCTTCCGTTATCCTGCAAACCTCCGTATACATTATACGGATCTTTCATGTCGTACGCCACGTGATAAAATTGTCCTACCGGTAAACCGTGATTGAATACCCAGGTTATTCCTTTGTCAACACTCATGTAAATTCCTCCATCTGTTCCAACATACATCACATTTGTATTGCTTGGGTTTATCCATAAGGCGTGCATATCACTATGCACCCAGCCGCCATCGCCACTGGCATCAGTAAAAGAATAACCGCCGTCGCTGCTGTAAGCAAAATTAAAGGCGGGACGATAAACACGTTTAGGATCTTTAGGATCGATAACAATGGTGCTGAAATAAAAAGGACGGGCGCAAACGTTTAGTGTGGCACTCTGACTTTTCCAGGTTTCGCCGCCGTCTGACGAAATGTATAAGCCGGTATTATTACTTTCAACAATGGCCAGCATTTGTTTAGGATCGCTGGGCGCTAAGGTCATTGCAATTCTTCCGAAAGGTTTTGCAGGCAAACCATTTTTAATTTCTTTCCATGTTTTTCCGCCATCGGTAGTTTTGTAAAGTCCGCTGCCTTTACCACCCGAATTAAAACTGTAAGGTTGTCTGCGAAATTCCCACATCGAAGCAAAAAGAACATTTGGATTTGTTGGGTCAATTAAAATATCTGCACAACCTGTTTTATCATCTATGTAAAATATTTTTTCCCAGGTTTCGCCTCCGTTTGATGATTTATATAAACCCCTGTGCTTACTGTTACTCCATAAAGCGCCCGGTACGGCTACATATATAATTTCAGGATTTTCGGGATGAATGATAATTTTAGAAATGTGTTCGGTACTGTCTAATCCTAATTTTTTCCAGTTGTCGCCGCTATCGGTTGTTTTGTAAATACCATTTCCGTAGGAAACAGAGTTACGCATATTACTTTCTCCTGTGGCAACGTAAACCACATCCGGATTTTTTTGATCAATTGCTAAGGCACCAATAGACTGGCAATATTTGTCAAATTTAGAACTGTAGGAAGCTCCTGCGTTCGTTGATTTCCAAACACCGCCACCTGCTGTTCCGATAAAAATGGTTTTCCCTTCGTCTTTGTTTACACCTTCAATGGCAGTGATTCGTCCGCTCATGGTACCCGGGCCAAGGCTCCTGGCTTCCATCATGCCAAACATGCCTGAACTAACAGTGGTTTGTGCATTTGCAGCGATCATGAAAATTGAGAATGAAGAGACAAGTAAGTTGCGCATAAAAATAATTTATGATTAAGAAAAAGTATTGAATTAAATTTTATTTAGTCGGAGGAACACTTGGTTTAAAAAGTGCCTCATCGATCTTTGGGTTGATCTCTAAATTGGTTACTTCGCTGGAGCCCCAACCACTTGAAACAGTGTATGGGTAGACAATTCCTGCATCTACTTTTTTGTAATTGCTGTAGGTTGTCGAATTTTCCATTTCCTTACCATTTGATTTCATTTTTATGGTTTGTTTAATGGTATAATAATTACTTGGGTCAATGTAGTAAGTTGTTTCCTGAGCGTTCTTATCGGTTATTTTTAATTTGAAACATTCTGTACCATCAACATCATCTTTGCCTAAGTACTCCAATTTTTTTCCGAGCTCTTTGTAAGTAATGAATTCATCTTGCAGGTTAAGTCCTTCCTGAGCATTCTTAACATCATCAGCTGTCATGGGTTCAACTTTTGTTTGTCCCTGAAACGGCATGAAATTCCAACCTTCGGTATTTGTAATGATGTTGTATCCGGTCATGCCCATTAAACTGATATCCTGGCGCATTGCTTTTTTATCAATTTGATGAAACGTGATTTTAATGTCGGCTCCCTGAGATTTCATGGAGCATTCCATTTTAAGGGTTTTTATTTTTGACCAGTTTTCTTTTCCTCCGATGGCATCGACGTGTTTTTTTACGATCTCGTCAAGACTTTGAGAAAAAGAGTTTAGACTTAGTGTTGTTAAAAATAATAATGTTGAAATTTTTTTCAGATTGATCATGACAAATAATTTTACAGTGTTTGTATAAAAATACTTGAAATTTGAGTAAAATCGAAATTTAGCCTACGAAATGGTACGAATGGATGAAAACAAGGAAATCTGGCAATAGCATTCCCTGAAAATGAACCAAAAAATTAGTGGTGTAATGAGGTTCCTGTGGCTCTAAGCAAAGCCAGTAAAATAATGAGCAGGCCGAAGGCGATCAATTTTAATTTTGTGTTACTCATGAGAAATAGTTTGGAGTATTTATCTTTCGTTTGCATGGTTATCCTTTGCTTATATAACAATACGCTTAAAGTGCTGATAAGGTTGGGTGAAAAGTAAAAATAGAATTGTTTGTAATATACTGAAATATAGATAGATATAGGGAAAGCACTGAGCGTTAAAATAACCCGTGATAACCAAGAAACCATGATATCCCGGAAATACCACCATACTAACACGTGTTTAATATTTAAAAGGGTCGATTTTGGCTTTTTTGCTTATTTTTGGTAGAATATAACTTACTATGAAAATCTCTTTCACCATTCTCTTTGCTTTGCTATTTGCAGGCAGTGCTTATTCTCAAAAAGACAGTATTAAATCGGCCTACAAACATTTGCCCTTAAAACGCTTTTACACCGTTGGTATTCAGAAAGATTCCGTGAAAGGAAAAGTAACTTATAAAGTGAATAATAAGGAAGTAGATAAAAAAACATATAGTATGTATGAGGTGGCGCAAAACAACATGAAAACCTGTAAACCTTGTTTACTTGAAACCTACAATGTTGAAGGCGTACTTTTATTTAAAGCTGTTCAGTATATAGATTGTATGGTAGGAGAGTGGTTCGAATATTATCCAAGTGGTAAAATAAAAGTAGTAGGGCATTATAGAGAAAATGAAACCGGTACCTGGGATCAGCTTTGGGATGGAGGTTATTGCATTAAGCATGGTACATGGACATACTACGATGAAAAGGGAAAAGTGACCAACGTTGAGAAATATAGTTTTGGTAACATTGATACACACGAGCACTAGTGTTTGGTTCTTGAATACTTCTTCGCATTTTAAACAACAAACATGAATTCATTCGCAATAGCAATACACGGTGGTGCAGGAACAATTCTTCGAAGCAGCATGACACCCGAAAAAGAAACTGCTTACAAAAAAGCATTGGAAGATGCCATTGTTGCAGGAGAAGGCATTTTAGTAAAAGGCGGACGAAGCATTGATGCAGTTGAAGCAGCGATAAGAGTTTTAGAAGATAATTCTTTGTTCAATGCCGGAAAGGGCGCTGTATTTACAAATGAAGGCAAACACGAAATGGATGCCTCTTTAATGAATGGTAAAGATCTTACAGCAGGTGCTGTAGCAGGAGTTCAGAACATTAAGAACCCTGTAAGTTTAGCAAGAGCTGTAATGGATAAGTCGGAACATGTTTTTATGGCCGGCCTGGGCGCTCAGGAGTTCGCTAAAAAAGTAAATGCAGAATTCATGCCTGACGATTATTTCTTTGTGCAATTGCGTTACGATCAATTGCAGCAGGCTAAACAAAGCGATATTATGATACTCGATCATACAGTTGATAAGGATAAAAAATTCGGCACCGTTGGCTGCGTAGCTTTAGATCTTCACGGCAACATGGCCGCAGGTACCAGCACCGGCGGCATGACCAACAAAAAACACGGCAGGGTAGGCGATACACCAATTATTGGCGCAGGTACTTATGCCAACAATAAAACCTGCGCAGTTTCATGCACAGGTCATGGTGAGTTTTTCATTCGTTCAGTGGTTGCTTACGATATTTCCTGCTTAATGGAATACAAAGGCCTCTCTTTAAAAAAGGCCTGCGAAATTGTAGTAATGGATAAACTGGTTAAGATTGGCGGAGAAGGTGGCCTGATAGCAATTGATGCCAAAGGAAATATTGAATTACCTTTTAATTCAGAAGGGATGTACCGCGCTTCGAAAAAGTCGAACAGTGAATTGTATATTGGAATTTATAAGGACTAGTTTATTCTATTGCCATTTTACCGGAATCTATTTTATGATTATCATCAAGTAAAATATAATGGTATAAACCTTTTGACAGAGAACTTGTATTAATGTTGTTTTCCCCTTGTATGATTTTTTGTTCAAATACTCTTTGCCCAAACGAATTAATTAAAAATAATTCACAGCATTTGACTTCTTTATCAAATTGTAACTTGAAAGAGCCGTTGTTTGGGTTGGGAAATACCTTTGAAATTAAAATTTTATTTAGGTTTTGAATATCAACAGTAGATTGACAATTGAATTTGGCAAGAAATACCGCCTCTCCGCCTGTCATTGTTAATGTATTAGTGCCAACAATGAACGGATTCGCCATAAAATCTCCCGCAATATATGCATTGCCAAACTTATCCGTACAAACACCGTTCTGATCATCGCCACCACTTACAAGGGATGTGGCGCAAATTACATTCCCATTTAAATCATATTCAGCAATAAACATAGGGTCAATGGCACTTGCAATTGGTGTTAATGTATTTGTGCCAAATATAATGGTTGGACTGCCTATATATCCAGTTACAAATACTCCTCCTGTATAAGTGCTGATCGAAGACCCTCCATCACCACCCGTACCTCCGGCACTTTTCGCCCAGATTACATTCCCATTCGTATCGTACTTTGCTACAAACATATTTTGAACTCCAACATTTGAAAGTGTGTAAGTTCCAAAAATAAGATTGGAAGTGCCGTTAAAACCTCCAGTAATATAGGTATTCCCAACTGCATCTGAGCTTATTGAGGCGCTACCTTCGCAAGATAACCCTCCTGAATTATTTGCCCAAAGAACATTGCCATTAGGGTCGTATTTGACAATAAACAAATCACTACAGCCAACATTTGTAAGGGTATATGTGCCGAACGTTATACTTGAGCTCCAAAAATACCCTGTGATGTAAGAATTGCCAGCTCCATCTATACTTATTGCCGTGGAGCAGTCATTACCAGTACCACCAGCGTTCTTGGCCCATAATACATTTCCATTTGGGTCATATTTTGTAATAAATATTGTATTCCACCCTCCCGAAGTAAGCGTAAAAGTTCCAAACGTGATCATTGCACTAGAAAATTGGCCTGTCATAAATACATTTCCGCTTGGATCACAACTTACACCATACGAAAGATCCTGGGACCATCCACCTGCACTTTTAGCCCAAAGAACGTTACCAGTTGGATCAAATTTTACCAGGTATACGGCCCAGCCAGCGCCGCCATTTGTAATTGTATAAGTTCCAAAGGTTACACTTGGACTTAAAAAGTAACCGGTAATAAAAGAATTTCCGCTCGGATCAGTACAAACTGAAAATGCACGATCTTGACTTATTCCACCGGCTCCGCTTTTAGCCCAAAGAACATTGCCGCTTGGATCATATTTCACAATAAATATTGTTTCTAAAGCTGTATTGGTAAGTGTATATGTTCCAAAAACTATAGTTGGGCTTGAAAAGAAACCAGTAACAAAGGTATTTCCACTTGCATCAATCGCCACTGCTGTCCCTTCATCTGGTCCACCACCATTAGCGCTTTTTGCCCAAGGAAAATTTTGAGCGTTACTAATAAGGAATGAAAAGAAGATTACTATAAAATATGAAAATTTCTTCATAAAACTTTTAAAACAAATACTTTGCCAAAGAGGTTAACACCCTTTAAGTAAATATAAGAAAAAACAGAAGATGTTGCAAAAGAATACTAAGCCTGCTTCGCAGCAGGCTTATAATGATCAATACTCAGCTTTTTGGTTTTAAGATCAAAATGATCGCCGATCGACATTACATGAACAATTAAATTCTCTATTGAAACAGGTTCTCCCATTTCTACTTCTGTCATGTTGGTTCCGCGCATTTGAGTTCCGTCAACAAGTATAATTAATCCTGAACCGATAGCCTCCATAACGTAACCATCTGTAATAAGCAGACCGGTGTCTTCTCCCAATCCAATTCCTAAATTCATTGGGTTGCTGGCGCAAGCGTACATTAAACGACCAATGCGACCGCGTTGTACAAAATGCGTATCAATAATAACGTTATTAATGAAACCTAAACCGCCGGTAATTTTTACTTCTCCTTTTAATAAAGCACCCTGGCTGCTGCCTTGATAGATCATGTTATTTGAGCTTGCTGCGGCTCCGGCACTTGTTCCGGAAATAACAAAATTTTCGTTCTCGTATTTTTCTAAAAGTAAATGATGAAAAGTGGTCCCTCCAAAAATAGAAGTTAATCTTAATTGATCACCGCCCGTAAACATTACTACATCAGCGTTCTTTAAGCGATCAACGTTTTCAGCAGCATTGGCTTCGTCGCGGGTTTTAATGTTTAAAACACCAACGTTCATTACATCCAGTCCTAAAAATGCTTTTACATATTCTTGTCCAACTTCTTCAGGAATGCTGGAAGCTGTAGTAATGATCTCGATACGCGAAAGATTGTTTTTTGCCGAAACTTTTATGATGCGGTTTAAAATACCCTGCTCAAAGAATTTTAATTTCCGGGTTAGATCATCGGGTGATTCAGAAAAACTCCCTTTATCAACCGACCCTCCAATAATAATTAATTTGTGTCTGACGTCAGCGTCCATTTGAGGTACATTTTTAATATAACACTCGTGAATGAAGAAAGTTCCAAAATTTAGTGGAATGTTCTACAAGCATTTAATCAACAATATTTTATATAATAAATCAATAATGGTGTCAGTTGAACAATGATT
>JANYIQ010000224.1 GCA_025362575.1 Bacteroidia bacterium | reverse complement strand
CGTAATATATATCGAACCCATTATTGCATTTAAGATTCCGCCGCCTTTACCAATATAAAAGCCTCCTTCAGGGATTTTGCTAACCATATCCCAGGTAAGTGATCCGGATCCTTTGGAAACGATGGTCCACACGATCATAATTAAAATACCACTGATAGTAATGGTAGATAATATCATTAGGATCTTAAAAAAAAGTTCTTCAATTTTTCTTTTCATTATAATTTTTTAATAAATATATTTTTAAAACATTTTTCTTTTTCGCTCATCCTCACACCTTATAGTTTATAATTGCAAGCACTAAATTCATAGCGGCGCGTTGGCCGGAAAAGGTAGCGGGGGCTTTGCCAGCCTGTGTGTTAGCCGATGACCTTTTCTTGAATTTTTGTTTCTTTTGTTTCAAGACAAAAGAAAATAAAACTTTTTGTTTAATGTAAATTATCTTAAATTCATTAGTTTGTGCTCCTTTCAAGTCTGTAAAGTATGATTCGTGAAATTGCATTAAATAAAAAAATGATCACAAATAAAATAAATGCAGCCAGCATCAATGCGGATTCATACATCGGTACCGACATCATTTCACCATAATTATTTGCAATAAGTGCCGGCAACGGATAACAGGAATCAAAAATGGAATGTGGTATTTGCGGCATATTTCCGCAAACCATAAGTACAGCGATTGTTTCTCCAAAGGCCCTGGAAATAGCCAATACAGTTGCTGCAATAATTCCAGGCAATGATTTTTTTAACAATACGTGTTTAACGGTTTCCCATTGCGTAGCTCCAACTGATAGTGCCGCTTCTCTTAAACCTTCAGGAACACTGTTAAACACTTCTATCAAAATATTAATGATCAAAGGAACGATCATGATGGCTAAGATAATTCCTCCTGCAAGAGCGCTATAACCGGAAGAGAATTCTACAAAATGAATTGCCAATTTTTCCTGAACAAAAGGAACGATCACCAATACACCCCATACACCATATATTACAGGAGGTATCCCCGAAAGAAGATCGATCAAGGGGTATAATACTTTTTTTACCCTGTGATCCGCATACTCCGAAAGATAAATAGCTGCCAGCAATGAAAGTGGTAAAGCAATAATAATTGCAATGCCGGTAACCCATAATGTTCCCATGATGTATGACAGAAAACCAAATTGAGTTTTAAAAGGTTTCCATTCTTCCGAAAATAAAAGATTGCTCAACGAACTGCTTTGCAATATCGGCAAGGATTTAAAATATAAGCCGAAACCAATAAGCAAAACGGTCAGCACGGACGCTAAGGTGAGAAACAGAAAAACATTTCCTGTGATCTTATCTGTAAGTAATCTGATATTTTTCATCTTAAAATAAATATGACACTAATTTCACGAATTGAGCACGAAAAAAATTAGTGTAATTCGTGTCTGAACTTTTTTATAATCCTACTTTCACTTTTTCTGCTTTTATTTTTTCGTCTGATAGATTGATGTATCCCGCATCTTTCACATATTTTTGCCCATCTGTTAAAATCCATTTTATAAATTCGATGACAACTGCATTTTGTGGTTTTCCTTTAGTTACAAAATAAAGATCACGTGCTGGTGGCGAAGGATATTTTCCGGTAACTATCGCTGCAATTAATTGATCAACGTTGTTATAAAAATTTTCATCGGCATCAATTTTTCCATTGTTGTTGATGTCTATCGGTAACACTACAATTCCATTGGTCGCTTTTTTCGTTTTCGAATCGTAAACATAAACAATGTTGTTATATCCAATTCCACCCGGATCTCTTTTCACCGCGGTAGCAAGTCCGGGATCACCAAATACAGCAACTCCTTGCAGGTCCTCCTGTTTTTTACCAAAATATTTTGCCCATGTTTCAGCAGCTCCTGCCGCATCCGAACGGGTATAAACATGAATAGGAGCGGAGCCTTTAAATCCGATCTGACTCCACATTTTTATTTTCCCGGTGATGAACATATTATTCAATGCATCTTTTTTTATTCCTTTTGTTTGCAACTCTTTTAAATAAGGATTAGATGCGCTGACGGTTGGAATAACAGCATCTTTGCTAACGGCAATTGGGAATGCACCTTTTTTTATTTCTTCCGGATTTAGATCGCGCGATACTAAACCAATGTCAGTTACCTTCGATAATACATCCGTTATCCCTTTACCTGCACCACCTGCCGAAATATCAATTTTTACATTCGGGTGGAGTTTTTTGAATTCTTCGGCCCATTTTACTGCCAAAGGGTACAATGCAAAAGCACCTGAAATGCTTATGTTTCCTTGTAAATCAGCTGGAGCTGATTTTTTAATTGTACCTGATGTAAGTGTTATAAAGCCTACCAAGACTCCGATAACTATTTTGAATTTTGTTTTCATAA
>JANYIQ010000212.1 GCA_025362575.1 Bacteroidia bacterium | reverse complement strand
CAATGACCGATCCTCTACTTTCAAGATTCCATGGAATCGTACCGAAATAACCAGAAAAATGAGTTGACTGAAAATTAGAAATTTTATAAAATGAAGTTACCCCAGGGTTATCAGTTCTGTAAACATCATTAATTTCAGCGTTCGATGTGTATCCTCCATCATAAACATATTTGTTTAATTTATCATATGATAATGCGTTGGAAAATGCTTTATCATAGGAATGCCAAACATTTATATCTGAAAGAAAAGCGGCTGTATAAGGATCATATGAATATACTTGAAAATTTTGGCGGCTACCGTAAAATTTATCCTTATTGTCATCATAAATTGCTGTTCTTCCATCACCTCCAGCTGTAAAATAATTTCCAAAGTACCAAGGTTCATTATATTCACTTCTATGATATAATCCGTTTAATCTTCTTAGCCCTTCGTGGTCGTCTGCGGTAAGAAATTTTCCAGGATCAACGTTAGAGTTTGCAAAATCTACTGTGATAGCGGTACCAAGACTTTGGGTCAGAAATTCATTAAGTACATCCTATACCTCAGGTACATCTGTAAGTTCAAATTCTGTTTCTGTTTTGGTGGCTGGAAGTACAACTTCATTATTAACTCTTGGAACAAATACGTATTCTCCTATAGGAACTCTTTTTGACCCAAGTTTTATTGCAAAGTATGATACAAGTGGAAATCTTATTTTTGCGCAAGCATTAAGCAATAGTGGTGATGATTGGCTCGCCGTAAGTGCGGATAAATTTTGTAACGCATACATTACTGGTGATTACGGCCCTGTACCTTTTGTGGTTGGAACTAACACTCTGATTCCTACAAGTACTGTTGAGAATACTTTTACTTCAAAACTTACCTTTACAACCTCTTGCAACTTAATTACCGCTATACCTAAGGTTTTAGATTTTGACTCCTTTTTGAAGTTTTATCCAAACCCTAACTCAGGCTCTTTCAATCTACAACTCGATACTGAAATTTCAAACGGAGAATTGATTCTAATAAACACAATTGGCCAAAAGGTATACGAGCAAACCGTTATACAAGGAAATAATACAATAAATGTTCCAGGTTTGGCAAAAGGCCTGTACAATTATGTTTTACTTCAAAATAAGCAAAAGGTAAATTCAGGTAAATTGGTTATAGACTAATCCAACAATGTCTACTTATTTTTTTGTTACAGGCGTTTCCACCTTACTGCTCATCTTATAAGCCAGTCCGCTGGCCTTTTTTAAGTATACTTTTACGCTTCCCACCGAAATAGGGGTAAATACCTGAACGGGGATCCTGTTATCATCGTCGGTAACCCAAACCGTCATAGCATCGCCTTCTTTAAAGATGGTGCCGGGTATAAGAGTAGGTTTAAACTTTATGCATTTAAAAGTTCCAAGATCAGTTTTAATGGTTTCCTTACCGGCATAAACAATTTTTCGATAATAGATCTTGTTGTCTAAAAAAATAGTGATCGGCATTTCTTCTCCAACTTTCATGCTCTCATAATTGATCGAGCGTGCATAATAGATCATCGTCATGGGATCAAAGGTGCTGTAATTTATTTTTAGAGTATCCGTTCTTTCTTTTGGAAAATCCTTTGATTTAAAATAAGCAATAGCCTGATTCTTCTTGAAATTGAAATCCACATCATTGTAAACCCAATCACTTCCATCGTGCGAATTCCTGTTGTATTTAACAGGCCTCAGGGTTGCACTATCGCAATAGCTCTCATATTTATCACGCACTTTATAGAACCAGTCCCAGTTATGTTTGCTTTCACCTTCTCCAACAAAATGTAATAAAATTTTATTGTTCAGTTCTTTTTCTTCCACCGAAAAATTTACCCAGCCTGCATTGGCCCATATCATCCCCCAGTTATAATATACTTCAAATTCAAGAACCTCGCCGACTTTAAAGGCTCTTGTTTTGGTTGTAGATGAATGCTGCGCTCTTACTGCAGTTGATAACAGCAGCACCAGTACAAAAGCTGATCTAAGAATGACCTTCATCATAGAACATAAATTTAGCTTTTATTGAAATCATTCCCATTAAAAAATGTAAATTTGTTTAATACCTATTTGCATGAAAAATCACTTAGTATACGTTATAATTGCCGGCCTGGTTCTTTCTTTAAGTGCCTGTAAAAGCAAAAAAGCTTCTTCCGAAGAAGAAACGCCACCAACCGACCCGGGTATCGGTGCAATTGACGCTAACTCCACGGTTACCGGTTATGGCATTTTAAGTCATTTGCCGGGCATATGGAACGGTCCGGTAGTTTCGCCAACAGCATTGGGCAGTTTTCCTGAGTGGATCGTTGATTTTCGTCCGGTTTCACCTTCTCAGGTATCTTCTAAATCTGAACTCGATTCGGTGAATAATGTGTTAATGGGATTTTTCATTGTAAAACACGGTAATGCCTATAAAATGGCATTTCGCAATGGAGGTGGTTTTGCAGGGCAGCAACGTATTGCTTATGCAGTGATCGATTCGGTTTCTGAAACCACCAACAATTATTTTTACAGATTCTCTGATTTCAGGGCAGGGGCAAAGCGTGTTTATACCAATGTTCTGTTTAAAGATGATAGTTTGATCATGCATGTGTATACTAACAACAAAAACTTGCAAACTTATACATCAACACACATGTTGTGGAGAGCAAAAATGCAGGACTTAACATCAACAGCAACAGCCAGCACAAATTTCAGTTTCCCGCAAAAACAAATGGTTAAAGATTTTTCAACGACTTTTGATACAAAACCCGAAGCGATATATTATAATTCATCAGGCGATCCTTATGATGAAACTTCTCAGCCTTATCTTGGTAAAACAACTGTAAATATTAGCTATGGAGGAACATTAACTCCTGTTGCAGGAAAAAATGTTTTTTTAATGATCACCACTCAGACTTTATTTAGTGGATTCACTTTTCTTCCTGCACAATTAAAATTTCGTTCACGCTATGTGTTCCTGGCCTCGTTGCATAATAAATTTACATTTAGTTATATGCATCCCGGAAAGTATTACCTGTATACTTTGTACGATAATAACGGCGATAAAACATTTAGCAGCGGCGATTGGATGAGCTCAAACCTCACCAATACCTTTACGCTTGGCGCTTTGGGAACTAAGACTGTAAATACAACGATAGATTTTACGATACCTTAAAAGGTTTTGACACTAAAACACAAAAATCACTAAATCTCACAAAATATTTTGCGGGATTCAGTGTATTAATGCTTTAGTGGTAATAAAATGAAGCCTTTCAATTCAACATCCCTAAAAAATCATCTTCATTAATTATTTTAACGCCTAAGCTCTGAGCTTTTTTTAGTTTCTCGGGCCCCATGTTATCACCGGCTAAAACAAAACTTGTTTTTTTGGAAATGGAACTTGAATTTTTTCCACCATTGTGTTCGATCATATCTTTATACTGATCACGGCTGTGTTTGGCAAATACACCACTTATTACGAAGGTCAGATCTTTTAATTTTTCACTTCCGCCTTGTCGTTGCTCTTCGCTTAATTCAAACTGCAAACCTTTTGCGATCAAACGCTCCACAATTTCTTTATGTGCTTTGTTGCTGAAATGTTTCACCAGTTCTTCGG
>JANYIQ010000209.1 GCA_025362575.1 Bacteroidia bacterium | reverse complement strand
CCACTTGGCGTTTGGCTCGTCCCAAACAGATCGCACTTCGCGGTCGTCAAAAAAACGTATGGATATTTTTGCATTACTCATATTTTGAACGTCATCTATTCTATAAATCAGTAATTATCCTTCCAAAGTTATGATAATTTTTGTCTTGTAGAATCTGTCCGCTGTGTCGCGTTACAATGATCGTTAACGAGTGTATATACGCAAGATAGCGAGTATATCCGAATTTTATGTAACTATGCTTTCACATTTTTTACCCCGGAATCCATCGCTAACATAGAACAATAGTAACTATATAACCCATCCATCGGACTTTTTATAGAGACAAACCTTTTAGCAGGATTGCAGGTACAATTCGCGCCGGTATTACTGCTTTCGTGCCCGGGCAGGATTTCCCCGGTTGGGTGGGGCGGGCAGTGCAACACGACTTCATGTTGGGTCGTGAAAAACGACCACACGAAGCATTAGTTATCGCCTAGTTTTCTTTCTGTCAGACAAGTTTAACGGTCTGATTGAGCAATTCGACATTAAAATTAACCTTAGCATTCAAGGCTTTAAACACTTTGATTATTGTCTCAAAACGAGCGTCTGTCAGGCTATTCTCTAATTTAGAGATTTGGGCTTTCTTTACACCAACCAACTGCCCAAGTTCTTCTTGTGTCAAATGGCGTTCTTTTCTTGCTTGCTTAATTGCTTCTCCGAGCATGTCAAGCCGTAATTCGTTTTCAAATGCTTCACGCTTTGGAGTGCCGGGTTTACCGATATGTTTATCGATAACTTCGTCCAGACTGATTGTTTTTAATGGTTTATCTTTCATTGTTTTTCCTTTCAAAATAAAGTTTCCTGATTTTCTCTGCTTTTTCCAGTTCAGCACTTGGAGTTTTGTCTGTCTTTTTAATAATTCCGTGTGTTGAGATTACAACTGTTTCCTGCTTTCCAGTCTTGTCCCAGAACGCAAAAAGTCTAAAATGAGTTCCTGTTATATAAAGTCCTGAATTCCCAGATTTCGTTCTTCAGTTTTTTAAAGAGTTTTTTGTCATCAGAAAATTTTGCCTTTTGAATGTTGTAGATTACTTTATCTCTAGCCTTTTCGTCAAGGCTGTCTATAAACTCAGCTGCTTCTTCTAAAAACTGAACCTGAAATTTTTCAGTCATATTGGAAAAGTTTATGCAAAGATAAATGTTTCTTTATTAGGAAACTAATAATCTCCTTATTGCGATCCAATAAACCTGGCGGTAACTTGTATATCCCAAATGGTATCAAGGTTAGCTGTACTCTCTGGCTGGCTAACCCGATCTTTTTTTACTGTTATTCTTTGGAAATGTACGAACATAATCTTAATGATATCATCACCTGGAAAACGCCTCTTAAAAATTGAATCTCATACTAACCCAATGCCCGCTATGGCAGGTCGGTGCGGGGTTTCCACGGCAAACCGGGGCAGGCAGTGCAACACGGCTTCATGTTGGGTCGTGAAAAACGACCACACGAAGCCTTAGTTATTAGCAGTAGTGGTTCTTTTCGGTCGAAGGTCTGTCGTGTCAAGATTGCACTGTACCCCGTGCGTTGGCTTGCAAGCTCTTTTTATTTTTTTAGCGTTGATTTGTGTGTCGGCAAAAAAATAAAATGTGCTTGCAAATGCGTTGGCTGTATTTCGGATTTGTCCTGTTATTACGCTGCTTTCCGTTTGTATAAATGTTGTTGAAATTCTATAAACAGTCTGCTGATGTTTGCAACGTCTCCCAAAATTTCTTTGGCATCTTCTAAGGATTGATATTTGTTGGTCAGCAAGATTGGTAGTTTTTCTTGGTCAAGTTCTTCTACGCCTGTCTCAACGTATTTGCTTAACACAAACTCAATAAACTCTCTTTGCTTGTTGTCAAGCAAGGCAAAGATTGTCGCTTGTGCTGCTGCTACTCTTGCTTCTCTTGTCATTGGTTTTATGTCGCTGTTAAACACATATTCCAATACATCAAACAAGTCGCTTTTTTCAGCGTCAATGAGTTTTTGTAAAGTGGTCAATTCTTCTTTGCCAAAACCTGCTACATCCAATTTTTCAAGTAGTGTTCGTCTGGTAATTGGATTGCTCCAAAGTGTCCGCAATTCATCTTCACTTTTAAAAAGGTTTGGCAATTCGCCAAACAGATTATTCAAAAATTCTTCTGCTGAAATTGGTCTGCCGTCTGCACTCCAAAATGAAGTTGAAATCATTGATTGTATTTCACGTTCCTTTCCGTCTTTTAACTTCACTTTTATTTTTTGTCGCTTGTTGCAGT
>JANYIQ010000165.1 GCA_025362575.1 Bacteroidia bacterium | reverse complement strand
CATCCAAGTCCAATCTAATATGAAATCAGTACCTTTTTTGAGTTCTTCTTTTATGAATTCCTTATCCTTTGCTTTCTTATAACTGCCTTGGTAATTTTTTTCGATGGTTTTAGTATAACGGTTTAAAAGCTCATCAAATATTTGATTCAGGTCTTTTTTCATAACACAAAAATAAGAAACGAATTGATTTGTACGGCTTCTACATTACAAACTGGGGGGAGCGGTTAAAATCAAGATTTTAGATTGAGAGACTGTTTAAAAGCACGGTTTTTCCAATTGAGGGACGTTTGAATAGAAATTTAAACTTTAGGGAGTAATTACAGATTAGTTGACAACCAATGACCCAAAGTTAGGGAGCAATTGAAAAAATTGCCTATTCTCGGAAATTATTAAATTTGTTTACCAATTAGATCATAAAACAGTCCTTATCATTTAAAAATAGTAAGATATGGATGAAAAATTAGTCTTTCTTGGAAATTATCTGTGATTTTATGAGAGACGACTTTTCATCAAGGACAATAAACGCTTTATCAAGACGAGCCGGCTTTCGTTGCTCCAACCCAGATTGCCGTAGACTGACAGTTGGCTCAAATGAAATAAAAGACAAATCCACTTTAGTTGGAGTTGGCGCACACATAACTGCTGCTTCGCCTGGCGGTGCGAGATATAACTCGACATTGACCTCAGATGAAAGATGCTCCATAGACAATGGAATATGGTTATGCGCAAATTGTTCGACCTTAATTGACAAAGACGAAAAAAAATTTCCGGTTGACATATTAAATAAATGGAAAGCTGGCATTGAAAAAGAAACTGCCGACGAGTTGCGAAATAATAAAAGGGTTGCTGCTCCAATTGAAGAAGTAATCGTAAAGGAAACTTTTACGGAAAAAGCGGAAAGGGTAAAAGAGATACGTAAAAAGCAACTTGAAAGAGATACTTTTTTAAGAAGTCCACAAGCTATTGAAGAAGCAAGAAATCAAGTTAGTATTTTAATAGCGAAACTAAAAGAAAGGAAAGCCGCTCTCGAAGATCCATCTACTGGTTTTAATTTAGGTATGATTTCAAGAAGAGAAGAGATGTATGGCTTTGGACACGAAAGAAAATATATCTGTTTTAATTGGTGTCGACCCGAAGCCTATGATATTAATGTTGCTATGTTAATCGCAGTGTTAATGGAAAGAACAGGTGTTTGGGAATTCGACATGAAAGAAATTGTTGAGAAAAGAACGCAATATAAATATACAAGAAGCCCAGATGGAGAAGATGGTTGGGTAGACTTTGAAACTGGTGAAAATTTTATTTCAAGTGACGACCTCGTTGACAAATGGTTTGACGATTTCTTGGTTTACATTAACTATGCTTAAAAAAGACTAAAGGCTAAAGCGAAATTACAACAATTGATTAGTGTATTTCCTTAAATCGTTCATCGTTTACGATTTTGTAATCATTTAAGGTATTTAGAAAACTTATCAGATCACTTTTTTCTTGTGTTGAAATAACATGAGGGGTTGCCATAAAAGGATCAAGATTTTGAGTATTAGCAACACCCGTAGTGAAAAAAGTTAAAACATCTTCAATTGTTGTGAAACGTCCATCGTGCATATACGGTGCAGTAAAACCAAGATTGCGTAAAGAAGGGACTTTGAATTTATAAATATCTAAAGAGCTCTGCGTTATTAAATACTGTCCGCTGTCTTTTAAAGCAGTTATTGGTAAACCTTTATTTCTGAAACTATAATCGCTAAATAAAGGTTCAGCATGACAATAAGCACAATTATTTTTAAAAATGGTATATCCATTACTTTCAGCAGCCGTAAAACTATCTTCGCCTTTTTTCACTTTGTCGTATTTACTTTGATACGAAACTAACAATCCCATAAATTGAGCAAAAGCTTTTAAGATACGTTGTGAATTTATCACAGTATCGCCATAAGCCTTTTTAAATAAAGCTTTGTATTTCGGCATATTTGAAAGACGGGTAACCGCTTGTCCAATACTAATATTTAATTCCACAGGATTGCTCAGTGGCGCAAGTGGTTGATTCTCTAAATTATTAACTGCCCCATCCCACATTAATTTAGGACTCCATGTTAAATTAAATAATGCGGGTGCGTTCCGTTTTCCTAATAAATCGTGAACACCGTGACTTAAAACATGACTTGGGCCATTTGAAAAACCGAATACCGGTTGATGGCAAGTGCCACATGAAGTAGTTGTATCATCAGAAAGAACTGTTTCATAAAATAGGTACCTTCCTAAAGTAAAGCCGTCATAAGTTACTGGGTTCCCTGAAAAATTATACGCAGGTTGAGGCCATCCCTCAGGAACCACCGGAGCATATTTAGCAGCTTCAGGTTCTATAACCATTGGATCTGGAAGTTTACCTTTGTCTTTTGTGCAAAAAGAAAAAGCAAGGATAAAAATCAACGTTATGTAACCTAAAAACTGTTTCATCATTAATGTACTACACTTGAAACGGAAAACATATCGGCAAAATTATTAGCAATTGGTTTTGCAGAAGATGGCGAAATAGCAGTTTGCAATGAAGCAAAACTAATAGTTGTTGGTGTTTTAAGACATTCCTTTGCGTTAGCTTTTAAATATATTTTGGAAACATGATCGTTATCTACAACTAAATTCGTAGTAAGAGGAAGAACAACCTTTTTAATATTGTTATTAGCACCCGAAAATCCGCCTACGTGATATTCTACATTGTGCGAACCAAAGGAAGAAACAGCAGAAGTGTAAGCTTCAAACTTTAGGAAAATATATCCCTGACTCCAATTCCAAAACATGTCTTTTATCGGGTCTAACTGTCCCGTTTGTGCTCCAGAACAACTCCGAGTGCTATCAACCCCAATGGAGTACTCTAATTGCGTATAAGTGCCGTAAGGAACGCCGCTAAGAT
>JANYIQ010000142.1 GCA_025362575.1 Bacteroidia bacterium | reverse complement strand
CTGAACATAAAATCAGTTTTAAGATTTATAAAATATAAATAGAGTGGATCAAATAGAAATAAATAACTCCTCAGAACAACTCCTTGTTAAAATAATAAAATGGCGCAGGCCATTATTGGTTATTACCATCAGTTCGGTAATAGTTTCAACAATAATTGCCTTTTTAATGGCGCCACAATATAAATCAACTGCAACTATTTTTCCTACCCGCAGTTTTTCAATATCTAAATTATTAATTGAACAGAACATCGGAAACCAGGAAGATTACATGCAAATTGGTGATGAAGATGATGCTGAAAAACTTTTACAGATCTTGAACTCAGATCAGATCAAAGAACTTGTTGCCGATAAATACAATTTATGGGCCGAATGGAAAGTGGAGAAAGATAAATATGCCAACCATTATTTGAAAATAAAATGGGATGACCATGTACACTTCAAGCGTACCGATTTCAATTCCATTAAAATTGAAGTTCATGATTATACCGCCAATCGTGCCGCGGATGTAGCTAATTCTATTGTTGATTTCGTAGATTCTATCAAAAACAAAATGACAAAAGAAGTAGCTGAGCAGGCCTTTAAAATTGTGGAGAATGAATACAAGGTCACTGTGCAGAGCATGAATGAACTTGAAGACAGCTTACAAACACTTCGTCAGCTAGGTGTAATGGATTATAAGAACGACGTAGAGGCTTACACAAAAAGTTATGCTAAAGCCATTGAAAAAGGTAACAGCAGCGGCATGAAAGCCTTAGAAGAAAAACTGAATGTTTTAAAAAAATACGGCGGTGCTTACAACATGGTTAGCGAAAACCTCAGAAAATACCGTTTCAAATTTCCGGTGATCAAATCAAAATATGATGAGGCTCTTGTGAACGTTACTAAAAATCTTCCTTTTAAATTTGTTGTAGATAAGGCTCAGCCAAACGAATATAAAGCCAAGCCGGTTCGCTGGCTTATCATTGCCATAAGCGCATTATCCGCCTTTATCATGGGGTTGATCATCTTAACCATAAGCGACAAATTAAAACAGCTAAAAAACAAAATTCAATAAACGTGGAAAATTTTAATACTAAAGATATTATAGCCATTCTATTAAAAAATAAAAAAGGCATTATCATTGTGATGATCGTTGCTGCAATAGCTTCATCGGTTGCTTCTTTTCTTTTAAAGCCTAAATTCAAATCAGTGGCTGTTGTTTATCCCGTGAACTTAAGTCCTACTTCGGAAGAGTCGAACACAGAGCAATTGATGCAATACTTCACCAGCGAGGAAGTAATGGAAGCCGTTGCAAAAAAATTCGATCTATATGGTCATTATAGTCTAAACACTTCAGAAGAGGGTTACAAAAGCCTTTTTAAGTTCTATTATGCCGAAAATGTGAAGATCAGCCCCACGCTTTACGAATCAATTGAAATCGAAGTAAAGGATGAGTCGCCGAAAATGGCACAGGACATCGCTCAGGGTCTCATTGATGCCACCAATGATCTGGTATATGGTTTAAAACGTGAACGTCTTGCCGAATATATTGCAAACACTTCTAAAGCTTTAAACAATGAATTCAAATCTGTGGATTCCATAAACGCCAAACTTACAGAGTTAAGAGTAAAATACAACATCATTGACATAACTTCTCAAGGCAAATATTTAAGCAAGAAATCAATTAGTGATAAAGCGCTTAATGAATCTGAAAAGAACCTGTGGGAAGGTTTAAAGACAAAAAATACTGAAATGGAAAAGTTGAGTAATTTCTTCAATGGTCAGATGAAAACGGTGAACGAAATTTCCAATCAGCAGGATAAATATCTTTTAGACTATAATAGCAGGATCAGTTTCACGAACGTAGTTTCAAAACCAACTTTACCGGATAAAAAATGTTTCCCTGTACGCTGGATAATTGTTAGTTTATCAACCCTTTCGGCCTTTGCTCTTGCTTGTTTATTTTTCATCTTAACCAATAAAGCAACGCGTAAAGTTGATTAAGCTTAATAAAATAATTTTATTTTATTTACTGGCTTTTGCATACATTTTTGCAGATTGCTATGTGCTGATATACAAACGCAACATGTTTGAAGCGTTCAACCTGCTTCCATTATTGATCCTTATAATTTACTGGGGTATTTTTTCAATAGAAAAAGTGGTTTATGTGATGGTATTCTTCACCCCCTTGGCTATTACCCTAAAAGAATTAAAGCTAAGCGAAAGTTTCGATCTTAGTTTACCCACAGAACCTTTAATGGCCGGCATTATGCTTATTTATATTTTAAATGAGCTGATGTTCAAGATAACTCCCCGAAACGTTCTGAAGCATCCTATTACAGTAATAATAATGATTCAGATGACATGGATATTCATTACCACTTTGGCAAGTGTAGATTTTGTTGTTTCCATTAAATTCTTTATTGCCCGCACCTGGTTTGTTTTCAGTTGTTTCTTTATCATGACACAATTATTAAAAGACAAAAAACATTTATACAGATTTATTTTTGCTTACGCCATTCCATTAGCCATAGTTTGCCTTATAACAATTTACAAGCACGCCGCTTTTAATTTTGATCACACTACTGCCGATTGGATCGTATCTCCTTTTTACAATGATCATACTGCCTATGGCGCCATTCTTGCCATGTACATTCCTGTTTTGTTCAGTTTGTTGCTTCAAAAACAATTTTCACTAATTACAAAGTCATTCATAATTGGCCTTCTCACCATTTTCATAGTTGCTCTCGTTCTGGCATACGCACGGGCCGGTTGGTTAAGTCTAGGGGCTGCACTTGCAGTTCTTACCACATTACTTCTGAAAATAAAATTCAGAACCCTTTTAGTAACTGTAGTTACTTTTGCTGTGCTCTTCTTCACGCTTCAGGATCAGATCATGATCGCACTGGGCCGTAACAACACAGATTCTGAGGGTGGTCTTGAAAAGAATCTCTCTTCCATTACAAATATTAAAACCGACGTTTCCATTCTTAAGGCGCAACTCCAGCGGTTAATGTGCTCAAGATTGGAAACGTCGGTTTTAATATTTGTAATGGAAGAGAGATTCTTTTCAAGACCACCCTCAGAATCTGTGTTGTTACGGCCCAGTGCGATCATGATCTGATCCTGAA
>JANYIQ010000126.1 GCA_025362575.1 Bacteroidia bacterium | reverse complement strand
ACACTTTTCAACAACCAGATCGACCTTCACTTACCTGCAAAAGGTAGCCCTGCCCAACAAAAAATGATCTTTTCGAATTTGGAGGAGCTTTTGAATAAGAAGGAGATTTCACAAAGAAAAGGCACCTCAGCAATAAAAGCTCTTCATCAGGTCGCTGAGATCATTCATAAACGGTCGTTGGTCGTTATTTTTAGCGATATGTTTGAAAGTGAAGGAGATAACGAAGATATGTTTTCAGCTTTACAGCATCTCAAATACAAAAAACATGAGGTTGTTTTGTTCCATGTGAATGATAAAGGAAAAGAGATGGATTTTGATTATGAGAACCGTCCCTACAAGTTTGTAGATCTGGAAAGTGGCGAGGAAATCAAGTTAAATCCAAGTCAGATAAAAGAAAACTACGTTAAGTCCATAAACGAGTTTACAAATGCCCTGAAACTAAGATGCAGTCAGTACCACATCGATTTTATTGAGGCTGACATAAACCAGGGTTTTGACTCCATCTTGTACACCTATCTGGTGAAACGGAAATTAATGATGAAATAGATTTAACTCCTCTTATCGAAAAATTACATCCTTTTAAAAACCAGCTTAGCTGTTAGTAATACTTTAATAAAACAAGATAAGATATTGATTTTAAATACATTAAATTATAAAGATATTAACAATTCGTCATTGTTCGGTTTGATTTTTTTTCTATCTTTATATTCTATTTTTAACAACAAATATTAACGTTTGCTTCATTTTAAACAACCTTCAATTCTAAATCAAAAAATTTAATCAATATCCTTCCAGCATGAAGAATTTCTACCGCAGCCTTGTCTTTTCGATCATTCTAACATTTATAATTCCTTTCAAGGGATTTGCCTCGCATATTGTGGGTGGAGCACTCACCTACACTTACAATGGCGCCAACAATTATACCGTAATGCTTAAGCTTTACCGAGATTGTTCCGGTATTGCCTTTCCGGCCTCCGTTTTCATAAATGTTTATTCGGCCGACGGGTCTTTATTTGGCCCAGATCGTAGTTTTACAATGAACGGTGGAACGATCATTAATATTCCGGCGGTTCTACCCCCATGTGCTACAGCACCGGCCGTTGTGCCCTGCGTTCAGGAAAGAACTTATACGCTTTCTGTTAATTTACCGCCTTCACCGGGTGGAATGCATTTAGTATATTCTCTTTGTTGCCGTAACCCAAGTATTCTTAACATTACTGCTCCCGCTGCTGCCGGCGAAACCTTTTATGCTTTTATTCCCTGTTATTTCAGTAAATGGACTGAGGATTTTACCCTTCCTAACGGAACCACAACAGACGTCGGGCCAACAGCCTGGACAAGGACTTTAGGAGTTACGCCTCCCGTATCGGCACAGGTTAATAACGGACAGTTTGAGATTTTAGGTTCCAATAATGGCTCGATGATATGGGCTTCACAGATCATCAATATCGCGGCTTATCCATTAGGCGTAAACCTTAGCGCCAACCTCAGCCGATTCGGTGCCAACTATACCAATAACGATACTCTAAAATTATATTACTCCATCAACTCCGGACCAAAAGTATTATGGCCGGTAAATGGTTTGAACGTTAACGCTTGGGCTACGCCAAGATTTGCAACTGCCAATGCTTTAGTCGGAAACACAATTCAATTGTATTTGCATGCTCGCTTTAATGCTGCTGCAACTTCAGTTGGAAAAACTTTTGATGCCGACATGATCACGGTATACGATAATACTTTTGTTCCCAACAGCAGCCCGGCATACAGCGCTCTGCCGCCACTCTTTGTTTGTTCAACTAATACATTCTCGCTTAACCAATCTGCCACAGATCTTGATGGCGACGTTTTAGTTTACTCGATGTACACCCCCTACAACGATGCGCCGGCACCTACATATCCAAATAACGTTGCTAGTATGACACCCATAACCTGGGTGCCAAGCTATACTGCTACAAGTCCTTTCAATTCGCCTTCTCCAACAGTTACATTAAATGCCGGAACAGGTATCATGACCGGTGTTGCAAACACAAATGGTCAGTTCGTTTTTGGAGTTAAATGTCAGGAATACCGCGGTGGTGTTTTATTAAGCGAAATGGTGCGAGATTACCAGATGAACACTGTAACTTGTCCGCCATTTGTGCCACCACCTCCGGTTGCAGGATCTAACTCACCCTTATGTGTTGGACAAACTTTAAACTTAACAGCTAGTACTGTTGCTGGTGCTACCTACAGTTGGACAGGTCCGGGTGGTTTCACATCTGCCTTACAAAACCCAAGTATAGTTGGTGTTACGCTTGCTAATGCCGGAACCTATTCAGTTCAGGCCATTGTTGCCGGTTGTACCGGTATTGCCGGAACAGTAGCAGTTGTAGTTAACCCTACTCCTGCCGCTCCTACTGCAAGTGTTAATACTCCGCTTTGTGTTGGTGCAACAGCAAATTTTACAGCTTCAACCATTGCCGCAGCAACTTATAGCTGGACCGGACCGAGCGCATTTACATCAGCTATTCAAAATCCAAGCATTGCTGGTATCACTGTTGCTAATGCCGGAACTTATTCAGTGAACGTAACCGTAGGAGGTTGTAAAAGTCCTAACGGAACTGTTACATTGGTTGTAAATCCATTACCTGCGGCTCCTACTGCAACGGCGAATACACCATTGTGTGTTGGACAAACTTTAAATTTAGGTGCCTCTACAATTGCGGGAGCTACTTATAGCTGGTCAGGACCAAGTGCTTTCTCTTCTGCTTTACAAAATCCAAGCATTGTTGGTATTACTTTAGCAGGAGCAGGAACTTATTCGGTTAATGCAAGCGTATTAGGCTGTAAAGGCCCCAACGGAACGGTTGCTGTGGTTGTTAATCCTTTACCGGTTGCTCCAGCTGCCGGAAGTAACTCACCCTTATGCGTGGGTCAAACTTTAAACTTAACTGCTTCTGCAATTGCAGGTGCTACTTATAGCTGGTCAGGACCAAGTGCTTTCTCTTCTGCTTTACAAAATCCTTCAATTGCCGGTATTACTTTGGCAGGAGCAGGAACATATTCGGTTAACGCCACCGTTTTAGGTTGTGCAGGACCTTCAGGAACAGTTGCCGTTGTTGTTAATCCTTTACCGGTTGCTCCAACTGCCGGAAGTAACTCACCGTTATGTGTAGGTGCCACATTAAACTTAACTGCTTCTGCAATTGCGGGCGCTACTTATAACTGGTCAGGGCCAAGTGCTTTCTCTTCTGCTTTACAAAATCCAACTATTGCAGGTATTACTTTAGCGGGAGCCGGTGTATATTCTGTTAATGCTACCGTTTTAGGTTGCGCAGGACCATCAGGAACTGTGAACGTTGTTGTAAATCCATTACCTGCTGCTCCGGTTGCAGGATCTAACTCACCCTTATGTGTGGGACAAACTTTAAACTTAACAGCTTCTGCAATTGCGGGTGCTACTTATACCTGGAACGGACCAGCCGCATTTACCTCTGCACTTCAAAATCCTTCTCTTGCAGCTATTACTTTGGCAGGAGCCGGAGTTTACTCTGTAAGCGCTAATGTATTAGGTTGTGCCGGACCATTGGGAACGGTTAACGTTGTAGTGAATCCTTTACCGGCTGCTCCAACTGCCGGAAGCAACTCACCGTTATGTGTTGGACAAACTTTAAATCTTACTGCTTCTGCAATTGCAGGCGCTACTTATAGTTGGACAGGTCCGGGAGCCTTCTCTTCAGCTCTTCAAAATCCTTCAATCGCAGGTATTTCTTTAGCAGGTGCCGGAACGTATTCTGTATATGTTAGTGTTTTAGGTTGTTCAGGACCAAGCGGTACTGTTGCGGTTGTTGTTAATCCTTTACCTGCAGCTCCAACTGCCGGAAGTAACTCACCGTTATGTGTTGTTGCCACATTAAACTTAACCGCTTCTGCAATTGCAGGTGCTTCTTATAATTGGACCGGGCCTGGAGCTTTTGCTTCAGCGCTTCAAAATCCTAGTATTGCAGGTATTACTTTAGCAGGAGCCGGAGTGTATTCGGTTAGTGCTACAGTATTAGGTTGTGCGGGACCTGCAGGAACGGTTAACGTTGTTGTTAATCCTTTACCTGCCGCTCCAACTGCCGGAAGTAACTCACCGTTATGTGTAGGTCAAACTTTAAACCTAACTGCTTCTGCCATCGCAGGGGCTACTTATAACTGGTCAGGGCCCGGAGCTTTCTCTTCTGCTTTACAAAATCCTACTTTAGCTGGTATCACATTAGCTGGTGCCGGTGTATACTCGGTTAATGCAACTGTTTTAGGTTGTCCAGGTCCTTCAGGAACCGTTAACGTTGTTGTTAATCCTTTACCTGCCGCTCCGGTTGCCGGAAGTAACTCACCGTTATGTGTAGGTCAAACTTTAAATTTAATCGCTTCTGCCATTGCAGGTGCTACTTATAACTGGTCAGGGCCGAATACATTCTCTTCTGCCTTGCAAAATCCTACTTTAGCAGGTATCACATTAGCTGGTGCCGGAGTCTATTCGGTTAACGCTACAGTATTAGGTTGTGCAGGCCCATCAGGAACTGTGAACGTGGTTGTGAATCCTTTACCCGCTGCTCCAACAGCAGGAAGCAATGCTCCGATCTGCGAAGGACAAACCTTGAATTTAACTGCCAGTAATATTGGTGGCGCAACTTATAACTGGACCGGACCAAATACATTTACTTCAACTACTCAAAACCCAAGCATTCCTGCTACTACAACTTTAGCTGCCGGAATTTATTCAGTAAGTGCTACCGTTTTAGGTTGTGCGGGTCCTGCAGGAACTGTTAACGTTGTGATCAATTCAACCCCTCCTGCACCAACTGCGGGTGCTAACACACCTTTATGTGCCGGGCAAACCTTAAGTTTAACTGCAGGAACAATTGCAGGAGTAACCTATAGCTGGACAGGACCAAACTCATTTACATCAACAGTCCAAAATCCTACGATTGCAGGAGCATCTACTTTAGCTGCCGGTGTATATTCTGTTAATGCAACTTCAGCAGCAGGTTGTGTTGGACCTGTTGGCACCGTTAGTGTGATAGTTAACGCAGGGCCATTACCGGTTGTTGCCGGAAGTAACTCGCCCTTATGTATAGGTGCTACTTTAAGTTTAACGGCAAGTACTATTAGCGGTGCTACTTATTTATGGTCAGGACCATTAAGTTATACCTCTGCAGTTCAAAATCCGACAATAGGCGGTATAACTCTTGCTCAGAGCGGAACTTATACAGTTAACGTTACTGTTTTAGGATGCTCGGGTTCTTTTGGAACGGTGAACGTTGTAGTGGCGCCACCGGTTCCTGCACCTGCTGCCGGATCTAACTCTCCTTTATGCGAAGGTCAGCCATTGCTATTAACTGCCGGAACCATTGCCGGTGCAACTTATAGCTGGATAGGACCAAACTCATTTACGTCTACAGTTCAAAACCCTACAGTTGTTGCAACAACTACTGCATCAGCCGGAACTTATTCTGTTACCGCAAATGTTGCGGGCTGTACAAGTCCTTCTGGAACAGTTGCTGTGATCGTCAATCCAACACCGGCTGCTCCAACTGCCGGAAGTAACTCACCGTTATGTGAAGGTGCCACTTTAAATTTAACCGCTAATAACATTGCGGGCGCTACTTACAATTGGGTTGGACCAAATTCATTTACTTCAACAACACAAAACCCATCTATAGTTGCAACTACTTCATTAGCTGCCGGAACATATTCGGTAAACGTAACAGTTGGTGGTTGCGCCGGACCTTTTGGATTAGTAGCGGTTACCGTGAATCCTTTACCTGCCCCTGTTATTGCCGGAAGTAACGCACCGTTATGTATTGGTGCAACATTAAGTTTAACAGCAAGTAACATCGTAGGTGCTGTTTATAATTGGAACGGACCATTAAGCTTTACATCTGCTGTACAAAATCCAACCATTGGAGCTATAACATTAACTGGTGCCGGGGTTTATTCGGTGAATGTTACTGTTGCAGGTTGTACCGGTTCAAGTGGAACAGTGAACGTTGTTGTAGCGCCTCCGGTTCCTGCTCCTGCTGCAGGATCTAACGCTCCAATATGTGAAGGTCAACCATTATTATTAACTGCCGGTACAATTGCAAGTGCAACTTATAGCTGGACAGGCCCGAATACGTATACTGCCGCAATTCAAAATCCAACTTTGGTTACAACTACAACTTTATCTGCGGGAATTTATTCTGTTACCGCAAATGTCGGAGGTTGTACAAGTCCGGCTGGAACAGTTGCTGTTATAGTTAATCCTTCGCCTGCTGCACCAATTACAACAGCTAACTCTCCGATCTGTGCAGGACAAACTTTAAGTTTAACCGCTGGAACAATTGCAGGTGCCACTTATAGTTGGACAGGTCCAAATACATTTACTTCAAATATTCAAAATCCTACAATAGTTTCAACCACAACTTTAGCAAGCGGTGTTTATTCGGTGAATGCAACAGTTGCAGGTTGTCCTGGTCCTTATGGAACAGTTACTGTTTCTGTGAATCCAATTCCCGGTGCACCAACTGCCGGAAGCAACTCACCGTTATGTGTAGGTTCTACACTATCATTAACTGCCAGTTCAATCGCGGGTGCAACTTATAGCTGGACAGGACCAAATACATTTACATCAACTACTCAAAACCCAACAATTGTTTCAACTACTTCAGTTGCTACCGGAGTTTATTCTGTTAACGTTAGTGTTTTAGGCTGTACAGGACCGAATGGAACGGTAAGTGTTCTAGTTACCGACCCTGCTGTTGTGAATGCGGGACCAACTGACACAATTTGTTCGAGTGCCTTAGTTATTACTTTAAGCGGAACAGCTACCGCCGGTTATACTTATAACTGGACGACTGCCGGAACCGGAACATTTGGTAACCCAATTTTATTAGGTACAACTTATACAATGAGCGCTACTGATACTTTAGGAACCAACATCACCTTTACTTTAACAGCAACAGGTGGTGGTTGTCCCGGAACTTCAAGTACGGTTACTTACCTGATCTTAAAAGGACCAATTGCAAATGCAGGACCGGATCTGAACGTATGTAAGAATGCCCTTATACCATTGAACGGTTTAATTACAGGAGTAACAACTACCGGAATGTGGTCATCAACAGGAACAGGAACATTCAATCCTAATAACACAACACTAAATGGAATTTACGCTCCAAGTTCTGGTGATACTGCAAGTGTTTCGATTCAGTTGATACTGACTTCAACTAATAACAAAGGTTGCGTGCCTTCAAGAGATACCTTGAAAGTAAATTTCCTGAATGCACCCAGAGCTTCATTCACTTATTCCACAGCTTGTGCCAATCAGCCTGTGTCTTTCAACAACACTTCCACTCCGGCTGCTTCTATCACTTCTTACACCTGGAATTTTGGCGATGGAGGAACATCCAGTGCAACTAATCCAACAAACACCTATACTGTTGGCGGAACTTACACAGTAAACTTAATTGCCGTCAATGTGGCCGGTTGTCCTGATACAGCTAAAGTTGCTGTACCTGTATTTATTGCGCCGGTTGCCGATTTCACATACAGTAACGTTTGTGTTGGCGCTGTAGGTGTATTTAAGGATCTTACCACAGTGAGCAGCGGAACAGTTACAAGCTGGGCATGGACCTTTGGAGATGGCGGAACAAGCAGCATTCAAAATCCATATTATACTTATTCTGTTGCCGGAACTTACAGTGTTAACTTAACTGTTCTTTCAAGCAACGGTTGCCCGGGTACGATCACAAAACCTATAATTGTTAATCCTAAACCAAAAGCTGATTTCAGTATCTCGGCGAATCCGATATTTGCAGATGAGTCGGTAACCTTTACAGATCTAAGTACGCCAACAGGTTCAATTAGTACCTGGAATTGGAATTACGGTGATGGTAATGGTTCAACATCTCAAAACCCATCTTACATTTATGATGATAAAGGTAATTTCATAGTACAGCTTGCCATTATGGATAATGGGGGTTGTGTTGACACCGTTAGAAAAGAAATAATTGTGGTGTTATTACCTAAAGTTCCAACCGCATTCACTCCGAATGGGGATGGACATAACGACATGCTATTTGTTAAAGGTGGTCCGTTCAAAACAATGTACTTCAGAACATATAACAGTTGGGGTGAGATCTTGTTTGAAACTACCGAGCAGGATAAAGGCTGGGACGGTACTTACAAAGGACAAAAAGTTCCATTGGGTGTTTACGTTTGGATACTGGACGTAGATATGTTCAATGGCGATCACATCAGAAAAACAGGAGATATTACAATTCTAAAATAAAATAGAACATGAGAACATTAAGAGTTTTATCAGCAATACTAATTTTAAGCGGCAGCGCATTAAGAGCGCAAGATTTCCATTTATCGTTATACGATGCTGGACCATTATTTTTGAATCCGGCTTTAACAGGTGTGGTGGATGCTCAGGCAAGAATTCACACCCAATACCGTAACCAATGGAGTGCGGTGGCCTTTAAGCCATTTACAACCGCATTGATCAGTGCCGATATCCCGAAAGGAAAATGGGGCTATGGCGTGCAGATCATTAACATGAGAGCCGGTATTGGTAATTACAATGCCTTTCAGTTCTTGTTATCCGGCTCCTACTCTGTGCCTATTGATAAAGCAAAATATCATAACCTGAGTTTTGGTATGCAGGCCGGTATCACACAAAAATCAATTCGCGACGAAAATTATTCGTTTGATGAACAATATAACCATAAAGGCGGAGGATCTTTTGACAAGGATTTTTCGAGCAGTGAGAATTTCTCGAGAGTAACTCAGACTTTACCACAGTTAAATGCAGGCTTAATGTATTACTATACAAAGCAGCAGTGCTGGGTTAATCCATTCATTGGAGTATCGGGCTTTAATTTAACGCATCCTAAAGAAACCTTTTTTGATCAGAACAACCATTTACCGCTTCGCTGGAACATTCATTTAGGAACACGCGTGAACATTACAGAGGTATTGTACCTTATTCCTAAAATATTGATCATGAAACAAAGCACTGCCTTTGAACAAACCTATGCTGTTGATGGTGGATATTATTTGACTGCAGGTAAGATCTATGTTTTAGCAGGATATATCTACAGAGCAAAGGATGCGCATAACGCAAACATTGGATTGAGAAAAGATAATTACATTCTTAAATTCGGATATGACTTCAACACTTCCAGTTTAAAAACAGCCACAAAAACGCGTGGAGCCATGGAGATAGCGTTTACCTATCTGTTTGGTAAAGAAAAGTTAGATAAAATTAAACATTGCCCGCGCCTATAAACTTTATGAACACAAAACATTTTCAATTCACCCTCGCTCTTACAGCTTTTTTATTTATAAACGCTTTCGCTCAATCGAACTTTGTTAAGATCGATGCTGCCGATAAATATTACGCCAACAAAGACTACGCGAATGCTGCTCTTTTGTATGCCCAGGTAGTTAATGATACAAGCATCATCGCTTCGCGCGTGTTGCCTTATAAAATTCAAATGGTAAATCTTAGCATTATGCCCAAGGATGCTAAGAAAGCAGATGCCGTTAAAAAAGAAAATATTTCATCTGACCCGAAAGATTCAACAAATAAAAAGCCGGCTGAAGTTGTTAAAGACGTTCCTGTTAAACCAGACTCTACCAAAAAAGCACCCAAAGAACCGGATCCTAAAACGGTTTCCAAATACGATCATGTGCTATACAGATTAGCAAGTTCATATATGCTGAATGCCGATTACAATAACGCAACCCTGACGTATAAAAAATGTGTTGACCGTAATATTTATCCGGATGCGCGTTACTATTATGCAATGTGTTTGCTTAATGTGAAACGTCCGCAGGAAGCATTGAATCAGCTTGAAGCTTACGTGACCTCTAAACCTGCAAATGATTCTCTTGCCAAAATTGCCGTTAAAAAAGAAGCAGGTTGTTATTTAGCAATGGATACAGTGAACATCAGCCGCGAAATTAAAGTAACGCAACTGGATACCAACGTTTTTAATAAAGGGAATTGCAGTTTCGCACCTTCCTATTTTTCGGGTTCCAATAAGATAATGTTTACAAGTGCCCGTAAAGGAAACGTGGTACTTGATCCTAAAAAAGAAGATGCTGAATATTTATGCGACCTGTATTGGACAGAATTAAAAGATAGCACATGGAGTAAGGCCGTGAACATGGGCGCAAGCATAAACACGCATGTGCATGAAGCAGCCAGTTTTGTGAACGGTGAAGAGTCGGTTTATTTTACACGCTGGTCAGATCTTACACCTAACGAAGCATCTATTTACAAATCGAAAATGATGAACGAACGCTTTTTTGCTGCCCTTAAATTAAGCGATAACGTAAACATGGCTGGTTATAAATCGATGCAGCCTTGCTTAAGTCCTGATGGAAGTAAATTATATTTCTCGTCTAACCGCCCCGGTGGTAAAGGCGGATTTGACATCTGGTATTGCAGCATTGACGGGACCGGGCATGCGGGCCCTGCCAAAAATCTAGGCGCGCCATTTAACACTGTAGGAGATGAAGTGACACCATTCATTCATGCTGTTACCGGTAGTTTATATTTCAGTTCAAACGGTTTACCCGGTTTAGGTGGTTTAGATATTTTTAAATGCGAATTAAATCCAGCCGATTCTGTTCTTGCTTTTCCTTTGAATTTGAAAGCGCCCATTAACTCGAGTAAAGATGATTCGTATTTTGTATTGGACAGAACACAGGGTAAAGGATTTTTTGCAAGTGATCGTGTAGAATGTAAAGGCGGAAACTGTTATAAGATCTTTGAATTCTTAAATCAGCCCATTAAATTTGACGTGAGTGGTATTGTTTTTGATGCAGAAACAAATGCACCATTGGCCGACGCCCTAATTACCATTATTGACCCGCATGGTGGATCGGATCCTGTATTTATTCAGAGTGATGCTTCCGGAAATTATTTTGCCGAATTAAAAGGCAACATGGATTATTTCATGAAGGCTCAGAAAAATAAATACTTAGGTAGTTCGGCTAGTATTAGTACTAAAGAAAAAACAGCTACTGAACATTTTCAACAAGATTTTTTATTAGCAGCAATTCCTAAAGGTGAGATCGAAATTTCAGGTATCGAATATGATTTTAACTCTGCCACGTTGCGACCTGCCTCAAAAGCCAATTTAGATAAGGTTGTTGACTTAATGGTATTGAATGACAACTTATCCATTAATATTGAAGCCAACACCGACAGCCGCGGTAACGATAAATACAATATGAAGTTATCGCAGGCACGTGCACAAAGCTGTGTTGACTATTTAATTTCGAAAGGCATAGCTCAAAAAAGATTGTTCGCTAAAGGTTTAGGAGAAACGAATCCTTTAATAAAAGAAGTTGATATCAATAAAATGGTAAAGAAGAGTCCTGAATGGGAAGCAGCTCACCAAAAGAACCGTCGTACTGCTTTAAAAGTAGTTGGTGAAACAGATATTAAAATTATTAATAAAGGGCAGTAATCAGTTTAAAGTTTGAAAGTTAAAAGTTTTAAGCCCGTTGCAAGAAATTGTGACGGGTTTTTTGTTTAAATTAATTTTTGTATATTTAATACAATGAAAAAAAGGAGTAAAAAAGTTTCCATTAGTAAAATAATTTTATGAAAAAATATTTTCTCGTATATTTTCTTTTCGCTTGTATACTCAGTATAAAAGCTCAGGGCCCAACATGGGAATGGGTTAGAACAGCCAAAGGTAATTCAGTAGGGTCTTCAGTTGCAGCGGGCCCTAGCACCAACGTTTATTGCACAGGAAGTATGGGTGATTCTATTAAGATCTCGAATACCATTTTAACAAGCCAATATAACTACAGTTCATTCTACTTAAGTAAATACAAAGCAAACGGCTCTTTAATTTGGGCCAAAAAGCCAAGCCCATATGGAAATATTTCTGTTAAGTCGATGGCTATCGATGCGTCAGAAAATATTTTCTTATTAGGTACATACAGAAGCTTAGCTTATATGGATACATTTACCTTAGGTTCATATTCAAATAACGGAACCGATATTGTTTACTTGGCAAAATTGGATTCCAGCGGCAAAACACTTTGGGTAAGAACATGCGGAGGTAATTATTACTGCAATCCTGAATATGTGACAGTAGATTCTAATGGCGAACCAATCATTTGCGGGATTTTTCAAGGTGATTCTATATCTTTTAATCAGATCATCATTCATAATTCCGATATTCTCACTCATAGTCCCGGAATTTTTGTTGCGAAATACAATACCAATGGAAACGCACTCTGGGCACACCACTATGGTGGAAATAATAATGCTAATGACAATGTTCCAACCGGGCTGACTTGCGATGCCTCCAATAATATTTATATAAGCGGATGGTTTTCGAGTGCAACCCTTACTTTTCCGACAACAACACTTACCAATTCAAATGCAGGTAATCTTGATATATTTCTTGCTAAGCTTACACCATCCGGCAATTTTGTTTGGGCCAAGGGATGGGGCGGTATTGGCTGGGATGAAGGTATGGCGGTTGGTGTTGATGCTGCCGGATATGTTTATTTGGCGGGCGATTTTGAAAGCAGTTCAATAAATTTCGGAAGTAGTGTTATTACCAATACAAATTCTTCTCAATGGTGGGGAACCGCATTATTCGTTAGTAAATTTGATGCGGCCGGAAATAATATTTGGGCCAAGAGTAAAAATCTTTGCCAGGTACAATCTATGGGAATTGATCCACTTGGTAATACTTACATTAGCGGCTTTATGCGTGATTCTGCAACATTTGGATCGAATAAACTATATGGAAATTTTTATTTAGGTATTTATGATTCAAATGGAAGTGATGTTTTTGGCAAAGACATCAAAATGAAAAAAGCGATCAACGGAAACAATTTTGTAAGAAGTATGTATGTTTCACCTAAGGTAAATGGGGCTGTCTATGTCACTGGCGGGTTCGATTGTAAAAAGATCTATCCTGATACTTGCACTGCTTCTAATTCTGATACAACAGGATATAAATCAGCTTTATTACTTGTAAGAACAAATACTGCTATTGTTGGAATAAAAGAGTTAACGAACGAAAATAAGCTTATCATTTATCCAAACCCAAGCAACGGAAAATTTAATATCAGTATTGCGAATCAGTCTTTCAATTTTGAACTTTACAATTCGCTTGGACAAAAAATTTATCCGCCCTATTTGATCGATGAAGATGAAATTGAAATTGATTTGAGCAATTATTCACCAGGAATTTATTTTGTAAAAGTTGGAACGATGAATAGGAAATTGATCAAGGAGTAATTCCTATCCCACATAAACCCCAAACACGGTTGGCATCTTGTTGAAATCAGGAACCGGAGATCTTTTCCACTCCCCTACGCTTTTAGTACTTATACATTCATCATGTAAAGTAACATTAATGGTAACACTCAATAAAGTATCGGTATTAAGTGTGGAAAGTATATCCTGAAACAAATTAGCATTACGATAAGGCGTTTCAATAAAAAATTGTG
>JANYIQ010000088.1 GCA_025362575.1 Bacteroidia bacterium | reverse complement strand
TCAGAAAATAAAACGCTTTGTGTTCTGTTTGTTCCTTGAATAAATTGCATATTCAAAGATAAGTTCAATCAATTTTAATAGATGATTTTCTTTGAAAAATAACAAACAATTCGCTGTGAGTTTTTAGACAGTTTGACGGTTCATGCATTACTACTGGTTCTATAGCGATCCAAATTGTTCCTACACCTATGGTGAGTGTTTTTGCGAGTGACAATCAGATATGTACCGGAAGTAGTATTCCGATTATGGCATCAGGTGCGCAAAATTATATTTGGACACCGGCAACAGGTTTATCTTCAACAGCAGGAGGTACAGTTATAGCTGCACCAACATCAAACACCACTTATACTGTTTTTGGCTCCAATACATCTGGAAGTGTAACCTGTCAAAGTCAAACCTCCTTTAATTTGAATGTATTGCAATATGCTCAGGCAATTGTTCCCAACAACATAATTCTCTGCGAAGGAGAGTCCATTTTTATAACGGCAGGTGGTGGCAATACTTATAGTTGGACACCTTCTTATGGTTTAAATAATACAGTACAACCAAATGTTGTTGCTAATCCAACTACTTCTACCATTTACTATGTAAGTGTTTCCAATAATTATTCATGCGCCACAACCTCCTCTGTGCTCGTTATGGTAGCCCCAAAACCAATTGTGGATGCGGGCAAAGACACTACTTTTAACATTGATCAGCAAATGAGTATTAACTCCATTGGTACCGGTACATTAACCTGGATCTATGGCGAAGGAATTCATTGTAAAGATTGTCCGAGTACCGAAATTTATCCGAATAACAGCTCATGTTATGTTATTCAGGCTACAAATCAATATGGTTGCACAGCACTTGATGAAGTTTGCGTGGAAGTTACAAAAGAGTATACTTTTTATGTGCCAAATGCATTCAGTCCTAATGGCGATGGAATCAATGACATCTTTTACATTTATGGCGATGGAATTTACAATGTAGTTATTGATATTTTTGACAGATGGGGCAACAAAGTATTTTCATCTAAAGATCAAACAGTGGGATGGAATGGAATTTATAATGGACAGAAATGTGAAATAGGAGTTTACTCTTACCATATAGAGTATATGTCAATCGACAGCCGTCAGCACTATAGAGACGGGCATGTTACAATTTTGGCGAATCATTAGTTTTAGCCCGTTGGTCGGGAAGTGGGTGGGTCATGCGCTGGTCGGGAATCTGTGATCCCGACCCAACAATTCTTGTAATTAGAAGATCTTAGTTACTTCGAGCAAGTTGTTCAAATCTGCATAATTTCTAGCTGAACTAAACATATAATCCCAGGAATTTGCCACTAACATTTCTTCTACTGGATTATTGTGAATGTAGTTGAGTTTTTGATAGGTAAAATTTGGAGTGTAGAGCTCAACTGGATGATAACCATCTTGCCAAACTCTATACTCTTTATTTTTAGGGTGTGAAGAAGCTCCTTTTCTAAAACTTTCTAAAAGCCATTCTCTTCTGCTTTCCGGCTCTTCTATAATTTGTTTTATTAATTGCTTTGAAGTATGCTTTTTAAAATCACGAATAATATCAGGCAAATTAAATCCTTCTTTTGCCCGCACGATCATGTGCAAATGACTTAGTATTAAACACCATGCATATATTTCTAGTCCTTTGTTCTTTTGGCAATATTCCAAAGCTTCTACAATGCATAGTTTATGATTCTTCCTAATAAAAAGGTCGATCCAATCTATAATCGTTGTTGTTACAAAATAAGGTTTATCGTTGTCGTAAACTCTGTAATGAAATGCCATCGCCTCCCGATCTCCTCATTCAAAGATAGATCAATATTAAAAGAATGGTGGCTACAATTCGTAGCAATTTTGTTTTTTGTTCGTTGGAGCAGCAATATTTCTACAATGTATCTGGGGTCGGGATCACAGATCCCCGACCAGCCATACACGAAGCATATTCCTACCAATGGAAAAAAACTTTTATACCTTTAAATAAACATTTGTGCAAGTAGATAGTTTTGTGTTTCAATAAGCCGCCTGCGCCTGCTTGCCATACGTTATCAGCAACAACCCTAAATAAACTTACATTTTCTGCTGGCAAAAGCACACATGCGTAATAAAATAACGCCGTGCTTAAACCTTGAGATATTGGTTTCGCCGTAAGTGCGTTCGCGGTAGCGGATGGGAACTTCAACAATTTTTAAATTCAATTTGTGAGCTCCAAATAAAAGATCGAAATCACCGAAAGGATCGAACTCGCCAAAATATTTTCGGTTCTTAGTGAGTTTAATGTAGTCGGTTCTAAACATAACTTTTGTTCCGCATAAAGTGTCTTTAAAACGCTGCTCTAATAACCAGGTAAAGGCCCAGCTAAAAAAATGATTTCCTAAATAGTTTAAAAAGCGCATGGCTTCTTTATCCATCGGGTAAACCAAACGTGTACCATTTATGAAATCGCCTTTACCGCTGGCAATGGCATCGTAAAATTTAGGAATATCTTCAGGCGGAACAGTTAAGTCGGCATCTAAGATCATTAAAATGTCTCCGGTGGCAATCTTATAACCTTCGCGCACAGCGTCGGCTTTACCCTTGCCTTTTTGTTGCCCAATTTTTATATCGTGAGTGCCTGCATATTTTTTTTGTATCTCCTGAATTTTCGTCCAGGTATCGTCGGTACTATTTCCTTCAATAAAAATGATCTCAACATGCTTACCAAATTTCGGTAAACGCAAAATGGCATTTTCAATGTTGCCGCTTTCGTTACGTGCCGGAATTACAACAGTGGTAGAATATTTTTCTTTGTAAGCAGCTTCGTTACTCTCCGGTAAAGGTTTAGCGAAACTGTATAAATTCAAACTAAAGAACCTGAAAATAGGGAACTTTGCCAAATACCGATTAAAAATAATCGATAGAATAGGGATGTAAAAAGGAAAGATCAAACGCTTGGTATTTCTGTAAACATCAAAGCCCGAAACATACAATAAATTATTAATGTCGCGTGAGTTCAACCAATTTTGTAAAGGCGTTTTCTTTTTTAGTCCGCACAATTCTGCAAAAGATATCAAAGGTTCCCAGAGTGAATTGTAGTATTGTACAATTACCTTTGTGTTAGGGTGACAAACTTTTTTAACCTGTTCAAACACATTTTCAATGTCATCAACAAAACCAATTAAGTTAGAAATGATGATAAGATCGAATTTTTCGGTAAATGTGATGTTATTGGCATCCATTACATGAAAATCTATATTTTTACCACTTTGCTTTTCTTTAGCCCAATTTATGTATTCTTCACTGAAATCGATCCCAACTTTTTTGCTTCCGGCAATTTTAGCAAGCAGATCGCCGTTTCCGCAACCTATTTCAAGCACAGAAGAATCTTCGTGCGAAAAGTAATTGCAATAAGTACTTATCTCATTCCAATAATATGCACTGATGCCGCGTTTACCGCGTTTTTTAGCAAGTGTATCAAAATATGTCTTTTTACTTTCTGTGTTCATTTAAATTTTCTCGATCTCAACTGTACAAAACAAGCCTAATTGCTTTCCCAAAGGTGATAATAATTTTTCGAATCCCTTGAAAAATCCATACATAAAGTAGGGAAACATGGCACTGCGCGATACACCACCGCTTAATACGTATAAAAAAGGACTATGATATTTAATGCTGTTTATTTTTAAGTGCGGAAATTCCTTCTTAAACAGATCTAGATCACGCTCGAAATAAATGAATGGCAGGGCTTGATTAGAATTGCTTAATGGGTTTCCTGCTTTTATTTCTCTTGGTCCACCCGGTTCAAAAGGCTCGTGATGAAAACGCTTGTATATAAAACGACCTAAGGCTGAGTTTGCAGGCTCAACCATTATGATCTTACCGCCTTTAATAAGTGTTCTCTCAGCTTCTTTTAAGAATAAATACGGTTTTGGAATGTGATGAAATACATTCAGCATCATGATACTTCCTAATTCATTTTCTTTAAATGGCATGGCCTCCGCACTGAATACCTGATCAACAACAGGCAGATCCATAATGTCGCTTGTGATCACTTCAGGAAATTCATCTTTTAAAAACCCTCCGCCGGAGCCAATTTCAAGGTATTTGCCTTTGCCAACCGCTCTAGAGGTTTCAATGAAGATCTTATACCAATCTTGATACAGTCGTTTTAAAAAAGGTTTTTGTAAAATAATTTCACGATGCGCCAAAGTTGTTTTCGGATCATCTAAACTGTAAGGTATGTCGTATTTACTAAACATCGGCACGACTCACAAAAATATTGAAGTAATGTTCTTCACTCAAGGGTTCGAGATTCTTGACATCTTCTATAGTAATGTTCTGCAAAGAATTTTCTTTTAGTAATTGAACATCAAAACCAAGATCTTTTAAATACATGAAATATTCACTTAAACTGCTTCCTGATTTTCTTAAACCATAAGGCCAGAATTCAGAGATCATTTTTATGTTCTTATTTAAGTGAAGTGTGTTGATCATGCCCTTCAACGCCTGCATTTCAAAGCCCTGAATGTCGATCTTTATAAAATCAACTCTTGAGTCCTTTGGTAAAAAATCGTCGATGCTTACGGCCCGAATGTCAATTTCCTTATCGTAAACATCTGGCTTATAAGTACGGTGATCTACATTTAAACTTTTGGAAGTGTAAATTTTTAAGATCTCAGTTTTAGAACCAACTGCAAGATTGTTAATGAAAATATTCAGGTGTTTTTTTGTAGCTTTTTTTAAATGCTCAAAGTTTTTTATATCGGGTTCAAAACAAAATACTTTTCCTTTTTTACCTACGATATCTGAAAGTATGGTGGCGTAAAAACCAATGTTGGCGCCAATATCCAGAACAGTGTCGCCGGGCTTAATGTGTTTTTGAAGCAATTCAATTTCAAATTTATCTTGCTTGCGTTTAAAGGCAGGGTAAGCAATGTTATAAAGCGGAAAACAATATTTGTACAGGAAATTACCTGCTTTTATGCTAAAACCTGAAGCCATTAATATTTGATTTCAAAAACGTAACATTCTTCAGCACTTCCTTCAGTATGTACGAGTTTTAATTTATTAGGATATTTTTCCATAATAGGCTGTGCGATATTATGAACTGTGTTAATGATCTGTCCGATATTCTTAGAAGGATCAATTCTTAAACTGCCCAGCATGATGTGCGTAACGCCCTTTGACTGAAAGAAAGCCAATGCACTATCCGGATTAGATTGCTGTGTTAAACTGTCTTTTTTAATAACGCTGTAAATAGGGAAGAATTTTTTTCCTTTACCATACACAAAACTCATTGGAGCCTTACGGCTTGCTACTAATGATTCTTTTGATAAGCTATCGGCGCACCAGGCAGAGCATCTTAAAAAGTTTTGCCAGTCGGGCGTGTAACCATAATAAATATCGCCGGCTAAATTGCGTTTCACGATTGGAATGTTTGTGGCGCTTCTTTTTAGTGAAGATAAAATTATTGAAGAGCAAATTATCCCCACAATAACAATGTAAATATTTTGCCCCATGCCTGATTTTTTTACAGTATTGTAAAAGAAAGAGTACACCAAGATCAAAAGTATGGGCATGCAAATTAAAATGATACGAGGCTGATCCCATCGCACCTGAAGGATCACAAAGGACAACATCATTTGAGAACCCGTGAACAAACTAAAGAAAACCAAAGGCTTGTTGTTCTGTTTAAATACAATGAATAAACTAACGATAAGAACAACGAAAACAATGAAGGCGAGTAAACCGTAAATTTCAATGGAGTTCTCTTCACGTAAACCTAAGATCTGAAAAAAGCGTTTGCTTAAATAAATATTACAGTTATCAAAGAAACGATCTATAAAGCCCCCCAGATCTTCATCACCAAGAGCTTTATCGTAAGGATCCTTTTGCATTAATATGCGTCCTTGACCGCTGAATTGATTCTGTGCGCCCCATACCATTCTTACAATAAATTCGTAAAATACTTTAAAACTTAAGTACGCACCAAGAGAATACAAAGCATTTTTCCATTGCTTCTCAATTCCGAAGAACAGGAGCAGGGCAGGAACAGCCACAACAGCCGAGCTTTTACAGGCACCAACTAAAAAGGTGAACAAACCTAACATTAACCAGAGTTTCCAGTGTTTGTTGGGATTTGGATCTGTTTTTAAGGCATCGTATAATTTGAAGAAGTAAAAAAAGAATAAGGATTGTAAGAACAAATAAAATGCTTCGGTAAAGGTCATACTTGCAAAATACTGTATCATATAATTGCAACTTACAAAGAACATTACCGGAATGAACACTGTGTAAGGAATGCGCTTGTGAAACGCTTTCCAAAAAAAGAATACCCCAAAAAAGTTAAATACCACATTCATCAACTTAAACAAAAGCAATTTAAAGCCAAAGAGTTTCACCATTAAACTCAAAAACAAAATGTAGAGTGGGGCATTTTGAGTATAAAAATAAGTTGGGAATTCGTGTACATAACGCCAACCGCCTTCTAAATAAAGCGCGTCATCATGTGCCTCACTTATTCGGGCATTGAATAAAGTGAGTGAAAATAAAAGGGTAAGAAATAAAAAAGTGTAAAATAGTTTTTTGCTATTCTTATCTGCCCAGGCTTCAAAACGATCGAATAAGGACTTATGTTTTGATGCACTAGCGGGACTCGCTTTTTTAGTTACTGTTTTTGCCATATTTTGTTTGCCAAACCAACAAATTTAGCAAAAAATAGAGCTTTTAAGTCATTTTTAGGTATAAAATTGAGGCTAAAAACCTTTTAATTTTCCTAAATTTACCGGCACAAATGTTTCACTTTTTACTTCGTACCATACCGCGTCCAATACTTATTCAGTTCAGTCTGATATTTAGCAAAGTGGCGCCATTACTGTATTACGGCAATCGTTACGAAGACCCCATTAGCGGAAAAACGTATCGTAAATTTTTACCTTACGGATATTCGGGTCGCGCCAAGCGCAAGAGTGTGCTTTGTCCGGGCAGTTTATCCTTAGAAAGACACCGTTTATTGTGGTTATACCTCAATAAAAAGACCGATTTTTTCAGCAAGAACTTTAAAATGCTTCATATTGCTCCTGAGCAGTGCTTTTATAAATTGTTTAAGGCCATGAAGAACATTGATTACGTTACCGGAGATTATAATTCACCGATAGCCGATTATCATTTCGATCTTCATAAAGCACCATTTGAGGATAATACTTTTGATGTTATTTTTTGTAATCATGTTTTAGAGCATGTTGAAGATGATCAGCAATGCATACGAGAATTATTCCGCATGATGAAACCGGGTGGCTGGGGAATTTTTCAGGTGCCAATGGATACTACTTTAGATAAAACTTACGAAGATAAATCGATAACCAGCGAAGAAGATCGTGAAAAGCATTTCTGGCAAAAAGATCATGTGCGTTTGTATGGTTTGGATTATAAAGACAGGCTAACCAAAGCCGGATTCAAAGTAACGGTTGAAGATTATACCAAAGAGTTAAGCGCTGATTTAGTAGATAGATATAGGCTTCCGAATGGGGAGAAGATCTATTTCTGCAAGAAGGGCTAAAAAGGCTCACCACGGAGGCACAGAGGTCACGGAGTTTCACGGAGATTAAAGGAAGGTTTCACGCAGATTCTCGCAGATGGATGCGCAGATTTTATGCAGATGTTTTAAAGGTTATTTGCGATTCGAATTATTGAATCTTTTAAAGAATCTGAGTTGAAATTGATAAGTAATCCTAGTTTTTTATTGGTTAAACGTAAGTAAGTCATTAAGGTTTTATAATGTACTTCTGTTATAGATTCTACAGGTTTTAATTCAATAATAACAGAATCATTAACAATCATATCTAGCCTAAATCCAATATTCATTTTTAAATCATCGTAGATCATTGGGACTGCAAGTTGAGTTTTTACTTCAAATCCTTCTTTTCGTAATTCATGGGTCAATGCCGTTTCATAAACAGATTCCAGCAGCCCAGGACCAAGTATTCGATTAACTTTAAATGCCGCGCCTCTAATGGCGTATGAAATTTCATTCTCAATAGGTTTTTCTATATCCAACATCACAGTAGTCTTTAAGAAAACAAAACTAATAGCGGAATTCAAGAAACCTTGCTCTAAAATATAGCAATTTTAATTTTGGGTTTATCTGCGTAAAATCTGCGCATCCATCTGCGCATCCATCTGCGAGAACCTAACAAAACTTTAATTAAATCCAGCAAATTTCTGCGAGCCTCTGCGTGAACTTCCGCGAAACTCTGCGAGAAAAATTTACATTCATCTGCGTGAAAACAATGCTCTATTTGAAATATGCTAAAAACATTACATCTTCGAGCCTCTGCGAGAACATCTGCGAGAACCTAACAAAAGCTTTAATTAAAATCCAGCAAACTTCCGCGAAACTCTGCGGTTTTTATCTGTGAGCCTCTGCGAGAAAATCTGCGTAAAATCTGTGCATCCATCTGCGCTCATCTGCGCGAAACAACAAATATCCTACACAATATCACTCATTGTAAAAACGCCCTTCTTATTGTACAAAAACTCAGCGGCAACAACTGCTCCAAATGCAAAACCTTTGCGGTTATGCGCTTTATGCATGATCTCAATATCATCAATATCCGAATGATATTTTATGATATGTGTTCCCGGCACTTCGCCTTCACGAACATCTTTGATAAATAATGTTTCAGGAGCATCTTTATCAATGCTCCAATTCTTTTTACGATCAATTTTTGATAACACCTGCTCGGCAAGCGTGATCGCGGTACCGCTTGGTTTATCTAATTTATGAATATGATGGATCTCTTCCATGCTTACGTTGTAAGTAGGATAGTTATTCATTAATTCGGCAAGATATTTATTCACTTTAAAGAATAAATTTACACCCAAACTAAAATTACTTGCGTAAAATAAACTCTTTTTGTTTTTTAAACAGGTTTCTTTTACTTTTTCAAAATTATCGTACCAACCTGTGGTACCAACAACAAGGGGCAAGTCAGCCTCAAAACATTTATCTATATTATTTAGAACTGTATGTGGTGTTGTGAACTCAATAGCTACATCGCCGGCGCTTAGTTGTTCTTTGGTGATTGAGGCAGCGTTATTTTCATCAATTTTTAAAATGATCTGATGTCCGCGTTCAAGGGCAATTTTCTCAATTTCCTTACCCATTTTTCCGTATCCGTAAAGTATGATTTTCATGTTTTATTTTTTTTGGCCACCGATTTCATAGATTTGCACTGATTTATTTAAATTGTTTTCATCTGCATTATCCGTGAAATCTGAAGCTATTTTTATTTAAAATTCAGCTGCAAACAAATTCCATTTTGTAAGCAGGGTTTTGCATTTCCAACACTTGTATAATTCACATATGGCTTAATATTCAAACTCAGATCATCGCTAACGTCGAATGTTTTTAAGTGTGCGTCTACGTTGGCATCTATGATGTTCACAAAGTAAAAGATAGCAAAGCCGATCACACCTAAGTCGCGGCGCTTTCTATATTGCGCCTTTTCGGCAAGCAGTTGATCTGTATTTAAAACAGGATCGTGTGTAGTGTTTAAAGTATTAGGATCATTATCATTTTCCCATTTTAAATTATTGCTGTAATATTTGAATTTTTGCTGGTTCACATAAAATAAATATCCGAAACCACCCAGACCGGCATATACAATTGGTATTTTCCAGAATTTACGATTGTAGGCTTGACCAAGTCCGGGTAAAATTGCGCTCATTACACTGGCTTTTCGAGCCGAACCGTAAACAGCTTTTTTATCTAATTTTTTTTCAACTTTTGTGGTATCAGATTGAGAAAATGCGCTAAAGGAAATGAAGCTAAGAGCAAGCAACAAAAAACAAGTATGAATTTGTTTGTTCACGTTTCGCTTATTTTAGATCGCGGATAAGTATTTTCCCTTTTTCGTTACTCATTTCAGAATCCATGTCATCCATCAAACGGTTAACCAAAGTAAGTTCTTCGCTGATGGTAATGGGAAGTTCGTTAACGCCAAATCTATCTAATTTATCAACCAGATATTTTACGCTAAGAACAGAATCGCTAACAGCAGGCTGATAAGCAACTTCATCTTTATCATCTCCGCCTTTAACTTCCGAGAAGATCGCAGCACGCACTAATTCATCTACAATTGCTGAAGCCAATCGGTGCGGCAGATCTAAGCGTTTTACAATTTCAGAAAGTGTTAGCGGCTTTTTGCCTGCCAGAAAATTCTTAAGAACAACATTGCTGATCAAAATGGCCATTACTCTTTTGTATCGGATGCTTAGGTTTTTTACTTCACCTTCTAACTCGAAATGACTTACATTTTGAATGGAGTAGGCAATCTCAGCTCCATATAAAACAATATACCAGCTGTACTGAACAAAGATCAAAAAGAGCGGTAAGGCCGCGAAACTTCCGTAGATGGCATTCAACCTGCCGGCACCAACCTGAAAAGTAATATAAGCCCATTGTAACAATTCAAATAAAATGGTGGTGAAGATAGCCGCAAAAAAAGCAGGTTTGAACTTTACTTTTGTATTTGGCATTATTATGTAAAGTATTGTGAACATGCAACACATGAAAAAGTAAGCCACAAGTTTTATAAGAAAGTGACTTGCGGATGAAAGAAAATAAATATCTGTTTTGAATTCGGTTTGAAGCAATACCAGTAAACTTCCTGAAACTATAATGAATAGTGGCGCAATAATAATAATGGTAAGATAATCGGTGATCTTGCGGAACCAGTTTCTGCCTTTATTAATATTCCAAACATCGTTAAAAGTGTTTTCAATGTTTGATAATAAACTGATTACACTCCATATTAACACAAGTATACCAACGCCGGCAAGTATGCCGCCTTTAGTATTTTCCAGCATTTTGTTAGCATACACGAATCCATTCTCAAGTATCTCTTTATATTGCATGTTGTCAGCCAAGATCCTTTGTTGCAGATCTTGTTCCAATCCAAATCCTTTTGAAATGGCAAAAGCTAAAGCAAGAATTGGCACAATGGAAAGCAAGATGTAATAGGTGAGGGCAGATGCTCTGGTTAAACAATTATCTTCCTGAAAACCCTTTATTGACAAAGAAAGGATGCGCAAGAAACGAACCAAAATACCGTGACGCTTATTCGCGATCTTGTCTAAGCGAATGCTCCACAACGTTTCGGTTACGAATTTTTTAGCTTTTAATATATTATCGATCAAACCTGCCATCTTTACAAAAATAATAATTAGAGTTCGGCTAAAGCTAATAATAACAATTCAATTTTATTTTTTGCTTCCTTAGGACTGCAATTATAATTATTGAACAATACCGAGAAACAAAGGTCTTTGCCCGACCTGGTTTTTACATAACCGCAATATCCGCGAGCGCGATTAATGTAGCCGGTTTTAGCTCTCATGTTCCTGTCTAAAAAAGTACCGGCACCAACATTTCTCATGCTTCCGCTTAATCCCGCTACGGGAAGTGAATTGTAAAACGATTTGAAAATGGTAGAATCGTTATAAATTTTCTGAAGCAAATTCGCTTCAAAAGAAGTTGTAACAGTATTGGCTCTCGATAATCCGTTGCCATCAACCATATAAAGCTCGCTTACGTCGAGTCCTTTCGATTTCCAGTATTCTTTTACTTTGTCAATGCCATTATAATTACTGCCATCACCCAAAGTTTTTAAAATGGTTTCGCAAAATAAATTGTTACTGGTTAAATTCGTGTAGTAAACTATTTTCTCGAGACTCGAAGAATAACTGGTGTAAATTAAACTTCTTCTATTGTTTAAGATCGGATCTTGAGGATCGTAAATACTTAGTGCGGCTGTGTCACGGGTTTTTAATCCTGCTTTGTTCAAAGAGTTTTGCATGAACTCCGCGCATAATAAAGCCGGATCGGGCAACACGGCCTTCACTTCAATTTCCTTTCTATTTGGAGGAACTGTTCCTTTCACCAGTTTTTTATTTCCAAAAGGATCACCGGTAACATAAGCGTCATCATCTTTACCGGATGCGATCACATCATCATCATGTTCTAAAGCAAGAAACTTGTATTTAGGATAAACATCAATGATCTTTGCTTTTGTACCCTGATCGCCTGTAGAAAAAACAATGTTGTAAAGGTTATCGTTAAATGATAAACCGCAAGGTGCCGCACCAAAATAATTACTGATGTCGCCCCAGATCCAATTAGAGGGTATTTGTCTTTCGTAAGTTGTAGCATCACCAATGATCTTACCGTTAATTTGCTTGAAGCCTTTTTGTTTTAGTACATCGGCCCATTTGTCGGTTACCTCACTAGTGTCTTTTTTTGTTTTATATAATTCCGAATTGAGAGTCGGGTCACCACAACCTTTGATGATTATATCACCATTTAATATTCCGGTTGCAGCGCTGTATTTTCCGCTGGCGTAAATTTTGGTTTCGTAACGGTAAAATTTCCCTAAGATGCCTAAGGCGGCAGATGTTGTTACGGCTTTTAAAGTACTTGCAGGCATTACAAAGGTGTGAGAGTTGTATTCGCTTACAACTTTACCTGACGCAGCCTCAACCACACAAAAAGAAAGTGTGGCGCTGTTCAGACTTTTATCTGCTTTCCAAACATTGATCACATCATCGATCTGTTTCTGTGAGAAGAGACATCCTGCAAATAAAATAAAAATAAAAGTTAAGCGCATGTAATTAAATTATTTTGGATCTATTCGATCTGTCCGTTTTTGTACTTTTCTCTTTTTAATACATCTCCTTTTTCATTGTAAAATATCCAATCTCCTTCTTTAAGGTAATCGCCCATATCTTTTCGTAATAGCATAGAACCTTCTTCTTTCAGTTTTCCATTCTCGTGGAATTCTTTCTTTGTGTATTTCTTTGCTTTTTTATCGATCAGTTCAAATAAACTGGAAGGCTGTCCATTCTCGAAATAAGAGTTTCGTTTATACAGAAACTCCATGTCTTTATCATTTTCTTCTGTGTACTCCGGATTTCCATTTGCATAAAAATCATATTCTTTCTGAGGATTGCCGTCAAAATAATTTATCTGCGAACGGATCTTACCATCAGGATAATAAATTTCAACAGAGCATCTCTTTGGATCACTGACAGTAAAATTTCGTTCTACCTGTCCGTTCTCAAAAAAATTCTTAAACACCTTAATTAATCCATCCGTATAAAAGCCCTTATGGATCACTTTTCCGCTTTCATAAAAGTCTTCCTGCCAGCCCTGCAAATTATAACCTTGCTTATTGTAACGCATCGAGTCACCGCCCAAAGCAGAGATCATATGATTGTACATCGTAATTCCGTAATCGGGATCAACAACTTTTTCGGCTTTGTATTTTCTGTCCGTGTTAGGTACCTGATTAGCGAAACGCTGAGCATTAACAAACCCAAAGCTCGTTAGAAATAAAAATATAATTAATAATCGCTGCAATTTAATTTTGAAAAATAATTTAGATGAAATTAGTGTATGCCAACATCAGCCAAATAGCGTTCTGCATCCAGAGCTCCCATACAACCACTGCCGGCAGCAGTTACAGCCTGGCGATAAATTTTATCCTGAGCATCGCCAACTGCAAAAACACCTTTTACATTTGTTTTTGATGTTCCGGGAATGGTTTTGATATAACCTGTTTCATCAAGGTCTAGCCAGTCTTTAAAAATGGCAGTATTAGGAACGTGACCAATAGCCACGAAGAATCCTGAAATTTTAAGATCGCGTGTTTCTCCGGTTTTGTTATTCTTCACTTTTGCACCGTCAACAGTTTTTTCGCCAACAATTTCAAGTGTTTCTGAATTGTAAAGGATCTCAATGTTCGGAGTGCTTTTAACACGCTCTTGCATTGCTTTACTGGCGCGCATTTCATCTTTTCTTACGATCATGTAAACCTTGTTACACAATTTGGCAAGGTAAGTAGCTTCTTCGGCAGCAGTATCTCCTGCACCTACAATGGCAACATCCTGACCTTTAAAAAAGAATCCGTCACAAACAGCACAGGCAGATACGCCAAAGCCGTTCAAACGTTCTTCGCTGGATAAACCAAGCCATTTGGCTGCCGCACCTGTAGCGATAATGACTGTGTGTGCCTGAATCAGGGTAGTTTCATCAACCCAAACTTTGTGTACCGGTCCGCTAAAATCAACTTTGTTAACATAACCAAAGCGAATATCAGTGCCAAAACGTTCGGCTTGTTTTTTGAAATCTTCCATCATTTCAGGACCTTGAGTACCGTTTGGGTAACCGGGGTAATTTTCAACTTCGGTGGTGATGGTTAACTGACCACCCGGCTGCATACCGGTAACCATAACAGGTTTAAGGGCAGCGCGTGCTGAATATATTGCTGCAGTGTATCCTGCAGGACCTGAACCTATGATCAGGCATTTAAGAATAGAACTATCGTTGGTTGACATAAAAACGTGTTAAAATACAAAGTAAATTTACAGCTAAGAATTGAGGGAAAAGGGCAGAATTATTAATTTTTATAAAAAATTAGCTTAATTCTTGGGCTCTTAGTTGCTTTTTTGGAGAATTATTACCGCCCAATCGTTTTTTATCTCCTGTTTATGAAGTTTAAGATAGTTCTTTGAAGCCAGATCAATTAGCTCCTCACAATCGGTTTTAAAAAAGCCGCTTAAAAACAAAAAGCCATTTGGTTTAAGTGATTCTGAATAAATGCCCATGTCGGCTTTTAATACATTTTTATTGATGTTGGCGAGAATGATTTCGTAAGTGTTTTTCTCAGTCAATAAACTGCTGTTACCCTTTAGGATCGTGATGTCGGAGCAATTGTTGTTGGTGCAATTTTCGTTCGCATTTTCAACCGACCAATCATCAATATCAATTCCTGTGATGGTAGTTGCACCAAGTTTGTGCGCCAGAATGGCCAGTATGCCTGTGCCACAGCCCATATCGAGAACGGTTTTATCTTTAAAGTTTTGTGCCAGCATGTTCTTGCACACCAACCAAGTGGTATCGTGATGCCCGGTACCAAAGCTCATTTTAGGAATGACGATGATATCGTAAAGATAGTTTTCTCCTACAGAATGGAAAGGGGCGCGGATAATGCAGGTATCGTCGACAATAACGGGAGAAAAATTCTTTTCCCATTCTTCATTCCAGTTCACTTTTTTAATGTTTGAAGTAGTGAAAGAAAATTTAAAGTCGTCGAATTCAAAATTTTTAATTTCATCATCCGGCTGGAAATCTTCGGTAATATAGGCTACAAAGCCGGTATCGGTATTTTCAAAACTGTCGAAACCAAGTTCGGCAATGCAGGCAATTAAAATATCGGAACCCGGTTGGGGAGGAGTAACGGTGAAGGTGTATTGAATGTAATTCATTTTGTTTTTCAATTGCTTTTATAATCTTACCCCAATTACCAATATATCATCAATTTGTTCTATGCCATTACTCCAGTTCTCTGCAAAGTCAGAGAGCTGCTTTTCCTGCTCCTGCATAGGTTTATCCTGAATTTCAAGTAATATTTGCTTGAATTTTTTGGTGGTTAATTTTTTATCGTCGCGGCTGAACAGATCTGCATAACCATCGGTGGTGATGTAAAAAGAATCGCCTTGCTCTAACTGTATCTCGTGTGTGTCGAAGTACTGAGCGTCTTCTGTTAAACCGCCAATTGCTTTTTTAGTGGCTTTAATTTCTTCAACTTCTGTTTGTCCTTTTCTAATTAACCAGATCGGGCGGTTGGCGCCTGCGTACTTTACAAGATTTGTTTTGGTATCGACGGAGCATAATGCAATATCCATTCCGTCGCGGGTTGATTCGTCGCTGTCAGATTGCCTTAAAGAAGTTTTGATTCCTTTGTTCAGTAATTGTAAGATCTCAGAAGTGTCATTGCTGTTTGCAACGGCATCTTCAAGTCGTTCGGAGCCTATCATGCTCATGAAGGCTCCGGGAACTCCGTGTCCGGTGCAATCGGCGGCGGCAATAAATATCAGGCTGCCTTTTTTGGCGAAGAAATAAAAATCTCCGCTTACAATATCTTTCGGCTTGAACAATACAAAGCTTTGGGGCAGGGCAGTGTAGATCTCTTCTTTTCTTGGAAGTTTAGCCTGCTGAATGCGTTTGGCATAGTTAATGCTGTCGGTAATGTCTTTGTTCTTTTCTTCAATGATGATCTTTTGTTCTTCGGTTTCCTTGCTTTTTAGTTCTATGATCTGTTTTTGTTTGCGGGTGGTGCGAAGATTTCTTAATACAAAAACTGAAAACGCAAGCAAAAGCAATAGACCCCCGATAACAGAGAATAAAATGATCCTTTGCTTTTTCTTTTCTTCAAGATCAAATATGTCTTTCTTTTCCTGGATCAATCTGGCCTCTTCCTTTTCCTTATCAAAATCTTCCTTGAATTTTTGTTTCAGGCCTTCCTTACGAACGTCATCACCATTCAACTTATCTCTCAAAATGATGTAATTGCTCAAATGTTCGAAAGCTCCTTTAAAATCACCAATACTGGAATCGGCACGAAACATAATTTTTTCCGCATACATTAATCCTACAGGAAGGCCTTCTTTTTTTCTGAGCGGAAGTGCACGACGGGCATAATCAGCAGCTTCTTTGTTTTTATGGAGCTTAAGATAAGCATTGGCTAAACCTATCAGCGATTGGGCTTCCATACTTTCATTCTTCTGGAGTTGAGCCATTTTAAGAGCCCTGTTGTAATATTCAATGGCTTTTGTAAAATTGTCGGTCCAGAAGTAGCACTTTCCGAGCGCATTAAACAACCCCCCGAAAGAAGCAGTATCATGACCCTTAATAAGTTCATAGGATACATTAAAATTTTCGAGGGCTTTATCATATAACTTAGCATCCATAAGCATTTGTCCAAAGAAAGAATAGCTCATGGCGAGTCTTAAATGATTTTTCTCCGTTTTTATCAGGTCGAGACCCTCGTTTATCAATGTGTTCGCTTTAGAGTGTTTTTTTTTCCATTCGTAAATAGATCCGATTTTTACAAGAAGAATGGCCATTTTTGATGAATCCCTCAAATTTTTGAAAGCCTCTAAACTTTTTTCAAAATGAGACAAAGCCAGAATAGTGTCTTTTTGTGAGAAATAAACACTTCCTATTGAAAAATTTATTCCGGCTATAGCTCCCTGATCTTTTAATTCTTCACTAATAATTAAGCTTTTCTTAAAGAAGTCAAGTTCTTTAAGGTAGTTTCCTAAAGCACCATAACATTCCCCTAAAAACTGCAAATTTCCGGCTACTTCTTTTTTGTTATCTATTTCCTTATAGAGTTCGAGTGCTTTTTCCTTGTATTCGATAACTTTATTTAAGTTTTTTGTTTCATCTTCATTATAATATATAAAACATAGATCATAAGCACCTGCTTTGCGTGCTAATAGAATTTTACGCTGTGTCTTATCTTTTGTTTGCGAAAGTAGTTTATCGGCTAATTGCAAAGCCGGTTCAGCGTATTTTAAATTGTCTTTAGTATCACAAAACTCACCGAGTTTTAAATACAGGTGTAAACGTGTGGTATCGTGTTTCGCTTTTTGCAATAGTTTTTGAAGAGAATCGATCTTATTCTGCTGAGAAAAAGAGAAGAACGAACAATATAAAAACCCGAAAGCAAATAGAAAATGTTTCATAGAGTGCATAATTGAATTTTCTGTTTGTGCTTTATTTGGAGGCGCGGTTAAAACGAATAAATGATCTTACAAAAATCATCAGCTTTCAAAGAAGCACCACCAATTAATCCGCCATCTACATCAGGGCAGGCAAACAATTCCTGAGCGTTTTGAGCGTTGCAACTTCCACCGTATAAAATAGAAATATTCAAGGCTGTTTCTGTGCCAAATAATTCGGCAATAGTATCGCGAACAAATCGGTGCATTTCCTGAGCCTGGGCAGGACTGGCAGTTTCGCCGGTACCAATAGCCCAAACAGGTTCGTAAGCCAAAATGATGTTTTTTAGTTGTACGGCCGAAAATGAACTTAATACTTCTTTTAATTGCTGTGCAACGATCTCAAAATGTAATTTATTTTTTCGCTCGGCTAATTTTTCTCCGAAACAAAAAACAGGTTTTAGATCATTATCTAAAGCAAGTTTTATTTTAGAGGTCAATTGTTCTTTTGTTTCTTTAAAATATTCGCGGCGTTCTGAATGACCAACTAAAACATAATTACAACCTGTAGACTTCAACATTACCGCCGAAACCTCTCCGGTAAACGCTCCTGAAACCTGTTCACTGCAGTTTTGCGCACCAACAGAAAAATTCTTTTTACCTGAAATTTGTTTTGAAATATCGTTCAAGAAAGGAAAAGGCGTAAAAAATATCTTTTGAACTTCGTCAAATTCATTGGTGTTCTTTAAAACCTCGTTAACCAAAGCGGTGGCTTCGTTAAGGGTTTTATTCATTTTCCAGTTTCCGGCTACAATTTTTGTACGGCTCATGTAAATTATTTAATACGAACGCGAGGGTCTAATACTCCGTAAGCAATATCTACCAGAATGTTTATCATTACAAAGATGGTAGCAAAAACAAGTGTGGCGCCCATTACTACCGGCAGATCGTTCTTGGTCAATGCTTCAAAAACCTCGTAACCAATTCCTTTCCAGCTGAAAATGAATTCAACAAACACAGCTCCGGCCATTAATCCTGCAAACCATCCCGAAATAGCAGTGACTACAGGGTTTAAAGCGTTTTTCAAAGCATGTTTAATGATGATCGTGTAAAAACTCAAGCCTTTTGCTTTAGCGGTTCTGATATAATCCTGTGAAAGAACATCCAGTAATGAACTTCGCATCAACTGCACAACAATGGCAAGTGGCCTTATACCTAAAGTGATTGAAGGAAGGATCAGGTTTTTTAATTTTAATACTTCACCATTCCAAACATCAATATCATATAAACTTCCGGTGGGTGATAAGCCGGTATAATCAGCCAATACATAACCAAATAACCAGGCAATGATCAAACCAATAAAAAATGAAGGTGCTGCCATTCCTAATACCGATAGAACCAGGGATAATTTGTCATAAAAGGTGTTTCGTTTTACTGCAGCCAGAATTCCTAAGAAAATACCGATGGTAGTGGCAATTACGATAGAAGTAAAGGCTAAAACGCCTGTTTCGGGCAAGGTTTCAATGATAATATCAGATACGCGTCGTTTAGTGATGTAAGATCTTCTCAAATAAGGTATTTTCATTACAATAGCCTGTTCGCCGCCGATACTGATCAAAGGGATCCAGGTATATTTATCAGGGTTGAGATACCAGTTACTGCGATTATTCGCATAATTGTGCATGGAAATGGGCGAAAGGTCGTTCACATACATGGCAAACTGCTCCATAATGGGCTTGTCGGTACCAAGATCACGGTGAATGGCCTCTACCGCCTCTTTGTTGGCGCGCTGTCCGAGCATAATAGACGCCGGATCGCCCGGTAACACGTTAAACAGGAAGAAAATGGTCGTAATAACGCCAAGCAATACAATGATCCCGTAAAAAATTTTCCTACTAATATATTTTA
>JANYIQ010000073.1 GCA_025362575.1 Bacteroidia bacterium | reverse complement strand
CGATTCGCCTCTGAAAATTTCTGCCAGCTCCTTCTGAACCAGTTTATTTACCTTTTGTTGCCTTACACTTTCCATGGTTTAACCAGTAGGATCCTTTTTGTTTTATACTATTGATCCTACGGGTTAAAGGTAGTTAGATTTTTATAATAATTTGTGCTTATCTTCGTTAAGAATTTATGGGCAAACTTTTTTCGGTTTTAAAGTATGTTAAGGGCTATTGGGGCTATGCTTCCCTCAATATTTTCTTTAATATACTTTTCTCGTTATTCTCTGTGGTTTCTTTGGCTTTGGTTATGCCCTTCATGGACCTCATCTTTCAAAAACCCAATAGTTTTTATGCCGAAGTTTTATCAAAACCAGCCCCTCCATTTTCTTTAGGACATTTGCCCGCTTATATTGGTGATACCTTTAATCGCATGATGGCCTTTTTAATTGTGGATTCAGGAAAACTTGAGGCTCTGTTTTTGATCTGCATTGTTGTGTTTGTACTCACCTTTTGCAAGAACATGTTTCGTTACCTGGCCATGTATTTTGTGGCGCCAATACGTAACGGTGTAGTGCGCGATCTGAGAAATAAATTACTTTCAAAATCTTTAGATCTTCCATTATCATATTATAGTGACGAACGCAAAGGAGACATCATGAGCCGCATGACCAGTGATGTGCAAGAGATCGAATGGAGCATCATGCAAACCCTTGAATTGATTTTCAGAGAACCGCTTACCATTATCATTTCATTGATCATGCTTATTTCCATTAGCGGTTACTTAACACTGTATGTGCTTTTATTTTTGCCCGTAGCCGGAATAATTGTTGCGGTGATCGGAAAAAGCCTGAAACGTAACGCAAGAAAAAGCAAAGAGATCTTAGGTAATCTCTTTAACATCATGGAAGAAACCCTTGGTGGTTTAAAGATCATTAAAGCCTTTACGGGAGAATCATTCATTAAACAAAAATTTGAAAAAACCAACCAGGATTTTTATAAGCAATCGGTAAAGGTGTATCGCAAAACCGATCTTACTTCACCGATCAGCGAAACTGTTGTGGTCGGAATTTTAATGATGATCCTTTTCATTGGTGGAAAAATGGTTTTATCAGATTCGGGAGTTCTAACGGCAGCGGCCTTTATAGGTTACTTTGCAGTGGCTTCGCAAATTGTGCCGCCAATTAAACAAATTACCCAGGCTTATAATAACATTCAAAAAGGAATTGCTTCGGAAGAACGCGTGAATAAAATTTTAGATGCAGAGATCGCCATTACCGAAAAACAAAATGCTCAAAGTATTACTAAATTCAATTCAAGCATCGATTTTAAGAATACATCTTTTGCTTATCGTAAAGGCGATAGCGGCTACGTTCTTAAAAACATTAACCTCAGCATCCCCAAAGGCAAGACCATTGCCTTGGTTGGACAAAGCGGCAGTGGAAAAACAACCTTAGCGGATATGATCCCGCGTTTTTACGATGCCGATAACGGAAGTTTAAGTATTGACGGTGTTAATGTAAAAGATCTTAAAATAAAAGAATTGAGAAGTTTGATCGGTGTTGTTTCTCAGGAAAGCATTTTATTTAACGATACTGTTTTCAATAACATTGCCTTTGGAATTACCGCTTCAAAAGAAGATGTGATACAAGCCGCTAAAATTGCTAATGCCCACGACTTTATTATTGCCCTGCCCGATGGTTACGATACCAATATAGGCGATCGCGGTGGTAAACTTAGCGGTGGGCAGCGCCAGCGTTTAAGCATTGCAAGAGCTGTGTTAAAAAATCCGCCTATTTTAATTTTAGATGAAGCTACTTCAGCTTTAGATACCGAAAGCGAACGCTTGGTGCAGGATGCTTTGAATAATTTAATGAAGAACCGAACAAGCGTTGTAATTGCTCACCGCTTAAGCACCATTTCAAGTGCCGATGAAATTATAGTATTGAATCAAGGCGAAATTGCCGAGCGCGGAAATCATCAAACACTTTTATCTCACAACGGAATTTATAAACGACTTTGCGATATGCAGAGTTTTAAGTAGGGTCTCTTGCAATAGGTATTTGCTCATCAATTAAATTTTATTATCTTTAATATTATATATTTAAAATCAATTGAAAAAAGCCCTATTCATATTTTTGATTTTCTTCTTTCAGTTTTCCTTTGCACAAAATGCAAATTTTCAATGGGCGAAGGAGCTGAGCGGCCCTTATGATGAACAAGGAGCATCAATTGCTTCAGATGCTCAAGGTAATGTTTATACGGCTGGAACGTTTTCCGGAACAGTTGATTTAGATCCGAACGGAGGAGTTTACAATTTGTCTTCAAATGGAAAGATGGATATATTTATTTCAAAATTAGATGCTGCTGGTAATTTTGTTTGGGCCAAAAGCATTGGAAGTCCCTATAATGATTTTGGTACTGGAATTTCTTTAGACGCATCCGGAAATATTTTTACAACAGGTTGGTTCTATGGAACCGTTGATTTTGATCCAAGCGTTGGCATTGATACAATATCTTCAAACTCGGTGAGTTCGGATATTTTCGTTTTAAAACTTGATAAAAATGGAAATTTTGTTTGGGCAAAAGTTATAGGCGGGGCTTCGGAAGATGAGGGCCTTTCAATAACAGCTGATCTTGCAGGAAATATTTTGACGACAGGTTACTTTTCTGGTAACGCAGATTTTGATCCAGGAGTTTCAACTTATACTTTGAATGCTTCATTAACAAATGCTTTTGTATCCAAATTAGACGCCAATGGAAATTTTGTCTGGGCGAAAGATTTGGGCGATGGTGGTGGATTCGTTCGCGCTTATGGCATTGCTTGTGACAATAGTGGAAATGTTTATACCACAGGTAAGTTTACTACTACTGCTGATTTTGATCCAGGTCCAGGGATATATAATTTAGTTGTTTCAGGAGGTGGAAGAGCTGGCTTCGTTTCAAAATTAAATTCCTCAGGGAATTTTGTTTGGGCTCAAAAAATTGGGGGGAATGCTTACGATTCATATGCTCATTCCATTTCGGTTGACTCTCTGCACAACGTTTACACTACTGGCAGTTTTAATGGCACAATAGACTTCGATTCCGGGCCCGGTTATGATACACTGAGTTGGTATGGCGGGGAGGAAACTTTCATACTAAAATTAGATTCTATCGGCAATCACGTTTGGGCAAAAGGTTTGAATGGCGGAGATGGTCGTGGGAATTCAATAGTTAATGACAAGTACAACAACGTTTATATTACAGGTTCATGGGGCGGAGTTGTGGACTTTAATCCAAATGCTGGAATTGATACGATCTCACAATGGTATGGCTCAGGCGTATTTATTCTTAAATTAGATGGTGGCGGTAATTTTTCTTATGTTAAAGCAATTATAGGGCCTGGAGGCGGTGATGGTCTTGGCATAAATATTGATATACAAAACAACATCTATACGACAGGATGGTTTGCAGGCACACTTGATTGCGACCCCGGAGTTGGAACATTTAATTTAACTTCGATTGCAAATTCAGACGCTTTCGTTCATAAGATGAATCAGTCATTTGTTGGTTTGCAAGAAGTAGAAAAATCAGCAAATAATATTTATGCTTATCCGAATCCTAGTGCAGATTACTTAATACTAAAATCCGAGATTAAGAATATTGAAAATTCAGAAATTGAAATCACAAACACAATCGGTCAAACAGTTTTAAAACTTGCTTACTCTAATTCAATTAATGTTTCAAAACTCGAACAAGGTTGTTATTATTTAAAAATAAGCTCTTCAACTCATATGACTTATTATTCTAAATTCATTAAACAGTAAATCTCTGCGCGAGGGATGTGAAGGGTTTAGCTCTTTTTTGCTGAAGGCAAAAAAAGCCGCAGCGAAGCGGAGCCCGGAGCAGCCCGGCCCGCCCAAGGCGGGACGCGCCCAAAGGCAACCACCAAGTTGATTATAGTGCCTTAATCTAACTTTGCTATTTCCTCACCAAAAACCTGTACCTATAAAACAACACGATCCCCACAAAAACCAAAGCAATCAACAAAGCATACCATATACCAACCACTTCCATTTTTAATGTAAAGGCCAAAAAATAAGCCAGTGGTAAAGCAATTACCCAATAGCCCACCAAAGTTACCCAGGTAGGAAATTTTACATCGCCCATGCCACGCAAAATACCAATTGATGTTACTTGTAAACCATCGAATAACTGAAACAAAGCAGCGATGATCAAAAGCTGAGCCGACAATTCTAAAATGGCAGGATCTGTTGAAAATATTTTTGGTAATTGATGGCTAAATAAAATAAACACAATGGCGAAAAATCCCATTGCAATTAATACAAGTTTTATTCCCGCATTACCCGCCTTACGAACTCCATCTTTATCATTTGCCGCGAAAAAATTTCCTACTCGAATGGTTGAAGCGCTGCTTATACCGCTTCCAAACATATAAGTAAGTGCTGCAATGCTCAGTGTAATGCCATGCGCATCTAATTGCTCTTTTCCGCATACCCCTGCCATAAAACCGGCAATGGCAAATGCTGCTACCTCAAAGGTAAATTGCAAACCGGCATTAATTCCAATGCGTGCCAGTTCTTTCATTTTATCCCAGCTAACTTTTACCTGAGAATACACTTCCTTGATCTCGTTTGTTGAACGCGACTTAAAAATGTAATACAAAAAAGCCACCGCCATAAAACAACGCGCAATAAATGTTGCCCAAACAGATCCCATGTAATTCAATTCCGGTAAACCGCATTTACCATATATCATGCAATAATTTAAAACGATGTTAAGCAGGTTACCCACTACGCTGATGTACATGGCCGCTTTGGTATTGCTCAACCCCTCGGCATATTGTTTGCAGGTAAAAAATACAGAGATCGGAATAATTGAAAATATCAATACATCAATATAGGGTTTCGTTAAAGCTACTACATCGGCGGGCTGTTTTAAATATTCGATAAAGGGCGTTAAGAAAAACAGCATCAAAAAAAGAATGACAGAGATTATTCCATTCAGCGCCAACGAATTTTTAAACAAGGATGCTTTTTCTTTTACATCATTATTTACATGTGCCATTGAAACCAAAGGTGTAGAGGCGTAACTCACACCAATGCTAAACACCAAAAGCAATACATAAACATTGTTTGCCAAAATACCCGCCGCCTGTTCAGTTTTACCTAGTTGTCCTAAAAAGATATTATCAACCATACCGGTAATGATATGGCCCATTTGAGTGGCTACCACAGGCAAACACAGCGTTATGGTTTGATTGATATGTTCTTTATTGGATAAGGTATTCACAAAATATAATTAGCTCAAAAGAATTAAAACTCTCTTAAGAAGAAAACAATGAAATTATTCAGGAATTATTTAGCGGTACCTCGAGCTGCTCGAATGGAAAGTACATATTTCCATAACGCATCCTTTTGCGCATCGGTGATCTTAGCTCTTGGCGACATGCGGTCAATATCTTTCTTCCAATCTTCTTCAGTGTGTTTAAGCATATTCTTCTTACCATGACAATTTGTACAGGCCCCTGTATAAACACCGTAGCCTTCCGACAAAGTTTGAGCAGTTGCATCAGGAAATTTTACCTGGATGGCTTTTAATTCAGCATCGCCGGGTGCCAGAGAAACTTCGGTACCACCTTTTTTTGCTTTACACGAATAAATAAACATTGCTAAACAAGCAATAACAGTAAGTAAACTTAATTTTTTCATATTTCTGATTTTTAATTATAAATGTAAAGCGCTTTTTTTAGCAAGTAATTGTTCTTCCGTTTCAACATGGTGTTCGTCGGGAATGCAACAATCAACCGGACAAACCGCAGCACACTGTGGTTCATCGTGAAAACCTTTACACTCTGTACATTTATCACTCACAATAAAGTAAACATCCATTGATACGGGTATCTGAGGGTTCTCAGCATCTACTTCCAAACCTGAACTTAGTCCTTTGAACGCCCCTTTAAGGGTGGTTCCATCCGAAAAACGCCACTCTGCCCCGCCTTCATATATTGCATTGTTAGGGCATTCCGGTTCACAAGCCCCACAATTAATACACTCATCAGTAATTTTAATAGCCATTTTGTTTTAGTTTTGTATAAAATTAAGAGTACAAATATACGCAACCCTTTTATGAATTTAAAACAGCGAACACAGGCATTTATTGATAGCGGTCTGTTTATTAAACGTCACTTTAACGAAAATAATTGGTTGCCCAACGAAACCGGCCTGCACCAAGGCCTAAACCACCTGATCGACATTGCTTTTACCTATAATGGCTGGTTTATAAGGCCTTTTATTGAAGAAAATCTGAAAAGCATAGCCTCCATGCTGGAAACTAAAAATTTAGAAGATTTTGTAAAAAGTCTGCCGGAACCTAAACAACCCAAAACCGTTGCCATTATTATGGCCGGTAACATCCCCATGGTGGGATTTCATGACCTAATGTGCGTTGTTTTAAGCGGACATAAAGCCTTGATCAAATTATCCTCGGATGATAATACACTGATCCCTTTTTTCGTTAAACTTTTAGATCATTATCAGCCCGGAATACTAAATAACATTTCCTATGCAGAAGGCAAGCTTGAGAATTTTGACGCGGTTATCGCAACGGGTTCCAATAATACTTCTAAATATTTTGAATATTATTTTGGCAAGTATCCACACATCATTCGCAAGAACAGAAGCTCTCTCGCGGTGCTTACCGGCAAGGAAACAGAAGAGGATCTTAAAAATTTGGGGAAAGATATCTTTTTATATTTTGGCTTAGGATGCAGAAGTGTTTCGAAATTAATGGTTCCAAAAAATTACGTTTTCGATAAATTATTCGAAGCCATGTTCGATTTCAAATTTGTGATCGACAATAAAAAATACGGCAATAATTACGAGTATAATCGTGCGGTATATTTATTGAACCTCGATAAATTTCTGGATAACAATTTTCTGATCATAAGGCAGGATGACGGACTGCACTCTCCGGCATCGGTATTGTTTTATCAGGAGTACGGTTCTGAAACAGAGCTTAAGAACTACCTAAGTGCCAATGCCGGCGAACTGCAATGCGTGGTGGGCTCCGCCAAAGAATATACCCCCTTCGGTTATTCACAACAGCCTGTTATTACTGACTTTGCCGACGGGGTAAATACGTTGAATTTTTTAGTAACTTTATGAGATAATGAAGTCACTGTACCTGATAGTTTTTCTTTTTATCGGCTCCCTCACGTTTTCGCAGGCGCCTGCAGCTACTATCAGCATTGCTTCTCCAACCCTTTGCAGTAACGTTCTTGGCTTGTTCAGCTCAATTACCACCAATACACCAACAGCGTATACATGGACAGTAAGTCCGGTAAATGGCGCTAATTTTGTTCAAGGAAATGCTACACCAACTATTGCCATCAATTTTCGTAATGCCGGTATTTATTCAGTGTCCTTAACTGTTTCCAATGCTTCTGGCACTGTAACGGCAGTAAAAACAGTTACTGTGCTTCAGGCGCCGCTCGCCGCATTTTCGGCCAGTTTAACCAATTCAGGATTTCCGACATCACTTAACCTTACTAATTTTTCTACCAATGCGAATACGTATTTATGGAGTTACAGCGAAACAGCTTTAACCGATAATTCAACAGATGTTATTCATACCTACACTGCCTCCGGTTCATTTTCGGTAAGCTTGGTATCATACAATAGCAATGGCTGCAGCGATACTTCACGCTATCATTTTTTTATTAATGATTCATCTGGAGTTACACTTCCCAATGTTTTCACACCAAACAGCGATGGCATTAACGATATTTTCAAACCCATCGCAAAGGGCATGAGCAATATTAAAGTTGATATTTATACCCGCTGGGGTACTTTTGTTTATGGCTGGGATCTTCCAAATGGCTTCTGGGACGGGCATACCACAAGTGGTGAGCCTTGCATTAGCGGAACCTATTTTTATGTTGTTGAAGCTACCGGCTTTGATGGCAAGAGCTACAAATTAAAAAGTTTTTTAACCTTATTAAGAGATTAATTTCATTTTAAAGGTTAAGAACATATCCTTCAATTACAAAAATCAAAACGCTTTTCAGGGTTTAAATAATGTGTCGCTTCAGGTTAATGAAGGAGATATTCTTGCTTTATTAGGACCAAGCGGCGGCGGAAAAACCACGCTCATTAAATGCATTTACGGTTTAGAAGATCTTGAAAGTGGTGAGATCAGCTTTAATAATCTCAAAGTTCTTGGGCCTGCTTTTAATTTGATGCCCGGCCATCCGGATATGAAACTGGTGAGTCAGGATTATTATGTTCTGGATAATCACAGTGTAGAAGAGAATATAAAAGATATTTTGATCGGACATACCGATGAGTATAAAGAACAGCGCAGTGCCAAACTTTTAAAGTTGTTGGATCTTGCCGCGCTAAAGCATTTAAAAGCAAAGAATCTATCTTCGGGCCAGAAACAGCGTGTAGCAATAGCCAGAGCACTTGCCCATTTTCCTAAATTATTGTTACTGGATGAACCTTTTAGTAATCTCGATAAAATTTTAAAAGATAAATTATTCGATTTTATCATTCGTGAGGTGCCAAAAAAACACAGTTCGGTAATTTTAATTACGCATCAGGCTGAAGAAGCTTTGAAATATGCCGATAAAGTAGGTGTGATCGTTGATGGCAAAATTGCGCAGATGGCGAAAAAAGAAGAAGTGTATTACAAACCCAAAAATGCAAAGATCGCCAAGATCATGGGCGATTATAATATTCTTGCTGCCGGCGAATTTGAATCTTCATCTTCTTTCAGAAAAAAAAATAAGAAAGTCCTGCTTCGCCCCAATCAGTTTCATTTTTTAGAAAATAAAAAAGGTGCAGACCTAGTAGTCAATTATATTAATCATTTTTTTAACGGCAAATGTTTCGAAGTTTTAGCCCAAACCAGATCAGGGCAGCAGATCATTGTTTACAGTTCTGAAACTCCAGTGCCCGAAAATAGTATTTTCCTGAAAATCAACAGCTTCATATAGGCTTAGCTTTCAGTGATTTATGTCATAATTCGACGAATAATTCCCTTAAGCCCCGTGTTTTCCG
>JANYIQ010000067.1 GCA_025362575.1 Bacteroidia bacterium | reverse complement strand
CTCCGGAATTAATTTAAAGTCGGGCGGAAAAGTGATATTGCTTGTATTATACAAACGATCTCTAGTTGTGCCGTTAATTCTTAATCCCGGCATATCTAACAACTGATGCTCTAAATAGCCGCGCAGTTTAGAAGTAAAGGTATTTGTATCCCAGAGTTCGGCTTGTGCAATTTCGGCGGCTTTGCCTAATCCTGCAATTAGCGGCACGTTCAAGGTGCCTGCACGTCTATTATTTTCTTGTGCTCCGCCATGGATCAAAGGAAGAATACTTACACGAGGATCTTTACGGCGAATGTATAAGGCTCCAATGCCTTTAGGGCCTTGGAATTTGTGGGCACTTAATGCCATGCAATCGATTCCGAATTCGTTAACATCGCATTGCATTTTACCGGCATATTGAGTGGCATCCGAGAAAAAAATGATCTTATGTTGTTTTACGATCTCGGAAATTTTTTCGAGAGGCTGAATCACTCCTGTTTCGTTATTGGCCGCCATTATGGCAATTAAGATCGTTGTTGGTTTAATGGAAGCCTTCAATTCATCCAGATCGATCAATCCTTCTCTATCTACATTTATATAGGTTATGTCTGCATTTTCGTTTTCACTTAAATATTCGCAGGTATCTAACACCGCTTTGTGTTCGGTCTTTACCGTAATGATATGATCCCCTTTTGTTTTGTAAGCTTTGTAAATGCCTTTAATGGCGGTATTGCATGCTTCGGTAGCACCTGATGTAAAAATAATCTCAGAAGGTTCTGCTCCAATTAAATTGGCAACTTGCTGGCGCGCCTTATCTATAGCTGCCTCTGCTGCCCATCCATAGGCATGTTGTTTGCTGGATGCATTGCCGTAATGCTCTGTAAAATACGGAAGCATTTCTTTAATAACACGTTCATCAACTTTTGTTGTTGCATTATTATCGAAGTAGATCACTTTTTCCATTTTACTTTTCACCTTGTACCTTTCACCGTGTTCTTTATTCCTTACATTTGCATTTCAATGTTTAAAGGTATAAATAAACATCATTTGTTACTGCATTTTATTGTGCTCATTTGGGGATTTTCACCCATTCTCGGGCGCTTTATTGAAAGTTCTACCATGCAGCTGGTGTGGTTTAGGATCGCTTTTACCTTAATAATTATTTCGGGCTACATTTTAATTGTGCGTAAACAAATAAAGGTGGCTTTACCTGATATGCTTCGTTTAGCGGGCATTGGTGTTATTATTGCGGCGCATTGGCTATGTTTTTACGGTGCCATACACGTATCTAACGTTTCGATTACAATGGCAGCATTTTCAACAGGCACACTGTTTACCTCTATAATTGAACCCATCTTTTTTAAAAGAAAGGTCATCTGGTACGAAATAATCATTGGCTTGATAATCATTGGAGCCATTTGCCTTATTTTTTCGGTAGAAAATCTGTATTGGAAAGGAATCGTATTAGGAATTTTGGCCGCGCTTGGCTCTGCACTGTTTTCGGTATTTAATGCTTTAATGATAAAAAAAGAAACCATTAATTCAACTGCCATTTCGTATTATGAATTGTGGTTTGGTTTATTAAGCATGACCATCTATTTATTATTTACCGGAGAATTCAATTCTGATTTCTTCGTTTTAACGGGTCATGATGTGTTTGGAATTTGCCTTTTGGCGGGCATATGCACGGCTTTCCCTTTTATTGCCAGTGTTGACCTTATGAAACATTTGAGTCCGTATACCGTTACCCTTACCGTAAATTTAGAAACCGTTTACGGTATTGTGCTGGCAATATTTCTTTATAAAGAAAACAAAGAATTATCAGGCACTTTTTATTTAGGCGTAGGCATTATTTTATTTGCAGTATTTTTGAACGCATACTTAAAAAGCAGGTTTAAAGATTAAGGCATGGGCGTGCCCCGATCACGACGCGTCGTGATCGGGTCGGGCTTTCCTGCCAACCGGACAGGCAGGCGCCACTCGCTTTTTTGCTCTGCTTCGCGACGCAAAAAGAGCTCAAACAATGGCTCAATCCCTCACGCAGCATCTTCAATTAAAATTGCTTTTCAATTCCAATTTTAGTAATTTTAACTAATATGCTTAAGTATATTTCTTTCTTTTTATTCTTTTGCCTTTCCTCATACGCACAGGATACCATTTACTTTCGTTCAGGACAAATTACTCCTGCAAAAGTAACTGAGATCGGTGTTAATGAAATAAAATACTACAAAAACTCTAATTCAGACGGGCCGCTGTATACCGAAAGTAAAAATGAAATTAAAAAAATAAAATACTTTGGTAATCGCATTGATTCATTTAATATTACTATTTTAAAAACTAATCAAATTATTCCGCAAAATAAAATCAATTTTGAAAGGAATCATTACGTTTATAGTAATGGTCAGAAATTAAATATTTACTCGGTATTAAGTTTAGCAGAAAACTTGGCTTCAACAAAAAAAATACCCGAACTGACTAGTCAAATTATACTTACTCGTAAGGAAATTAAAACTAAACATCGAGCTTTGCGAATCGGAATGTGTTTTTTTGGTGCGGGAATAGTATGCCTCTCAATGGGCATGGCGGTTTTACAAGGAGTGCCTGAACTTATTGGATTTGTATATGCAAGTCCTGTTTTTATTGGGGCGGGTATTCCGTTTGTTATAAGAAACGTCAATTACCACAAAAAATACAAGAAAAGCTTAAGAAAAGTAGTAGATATGTATAATACATACGCTACGTCATAAATTTACAGCTCTAAGAACCAAAAAAAATTCACTATCTTTATTTCAAGGCCAAAATATCTTATCCTCTTTTTATTCTTTTGCCTTTCCTCCTACTCTCAGGATACTATTTATTTTCGATCGGGACAAATAACTCCGGCAAAAGTAACTGAGATTGGAATTAATGAAATAAAATACTACAAGAACTCTAATGCAGAGGGGCCGCTTTACACAGAGAATAAGAACGCGATCAAAAAAATAAAATATTCCGGCAACCGAACTGATACTTTCATTATTAGTGTGGCCAAAGTAAGTACTCCTGTTCTTGTTCCTGTCTATCAAATTCCCGGTTATCAAACTGTACCGTCTAATTGCATTGAATACAGGCGCGGTGCTTACTTTTTAGGGAATGGCGAAAGACTAAATAGCGAAATGATACTGGACATGGCGGAGAACCTGGCTAAAACAAAAAAACTACTTGAACTTAAAACGCTTGTTTACATAACACGTCAGAACTATAAAACGAAACTGATCACCTTACCAATCGGCATAACTTGTCTTGGCCTTGGCTTGGTTTGTCTAGAAGTTG
>JANYIQ010000025.1 GCA_025362575.1 Bacteroidia bacterium | reverse complement strand
ACTCAGGCGGATCTTGCAGGTCGGCCGAAATAATTACGTTACAATCACCGGTTGCATAATTTAATCCGGCAAAAACGGCATTAGTGCTGCTAAAATTACGAACCAGTTTAATGATCTTAACCTTATCAGGATACTTTGCGTGAAACTTCTCCAGTTCAGGCCAGGTATTATCTTTAGAGCCATCATCGATCATCACATACTCGAACTGAACATTGTTCGGGAACAATTTCTCGTTCTCGATCATGCGCACAGCATAATCAGGAATGTTGAGCTCGTTAAAATAGCAAGGTGTAATAATCGTTATTTTAGGCATAGAATATTTTATAATAAAGCGTGCTACGCTCTGCTTTGTTATTTTTTGGCAATGATGCCAATGTTTGCTAATAAGTGTTTAGGTAAGTTCGGTGAAATTTTATTTAAAGCAATTACCAGTTCTTTTGAATAGCTTAACATCATTGAGTTTGGTAAGGTCTTTAAAAAGAATCCTGCCGTATCCATGATCTTCAAGCCTGAATCGGTTACGTCTTTTCCCAAAGTTTCCAAAGAGTAAACACGCTGGTGACCAACCAGCTTATCTCTTGCGCCCAAAGTATCTAACTGAGGCTGTAAGCCCATGATAACAGCCAACTGGCGGTGCAGCGATTCTTTATTAGGAACAATAATGATTATTTTTCCCGTATCTGTGATCCAGTCCTGCATGTGTTTCAAAAGATTAACAGGAATATCTACGTGCTCTAAAACGTGAGTACAAAGCACACAATCAAATTTTTGTTTGGGTTTGTATTCTTCGAATAGATCGTGAGCAACTTCAATCTTGTCACCGTAAATTTTCTTTGCTTTTTCGAGCAATGAGTCGGAACCATCTAAAACAGTGGGTTTAAAACCACGTTTTACAAGTTCTTCGGTAAAGTTACCTTCACCATAACCCATTTCTAAAACTGTTTTACAGCCTTTTAAATTTTCGAAAACCCAGTTGTAAGTGTAAAACTGACACTCGTCTTCAATAAATTTATCCTGCATCACATCCTGATCGTGATACTCTTTTGCGATCTTGTTAAGTTCTTCTTTTGTTAACGACATACTTATTTATATTTAACTCCTAGTTTTAGTGCTTGTACTACCTGATCGTTAAATGAGGTAGAAACAAATCCTGAGGCAGGGCCAATGAGCTCAACTTCGGGTAAAAAATTTTGAGTTAAATTAAATAATTTTTCGAAATTATTAAAATTATAAAGCGTTGGATGGTTAACAGCGTTCTTAAGGGCTTTAATACTGGCGTTTTCGGGCTTTATGGAGGTTTTAAGGATGTTATTTTGTGTTAAAAATTGGTTCAGATGCTCCAAAATCTTCTCGTTAGTGTCTAATCCGGCTTCATTTAGGGCATCGTGGTTAAATTCTATAACTATGCGTATGGTATCTGAGTTTGGAATTTTTGCCGAATATTCTTGATTGGTGATACGGTAAATTGGTGTTTCAACATCGCAAACATACAGGGTTGAGAACTGTTTTTTAATATTTTCCTTATCCACAAAACAAAAAGCAATAGTTACGGAAGCTTTTTGAGGTGTAAAATCAAATAGTTCAATTTTGGCGGTTTGCAATAAACTTAAAAGATCGTTGCACCAAACCATTTTTTTTGCATTGATAGTTTCGTTATCGAATGCGAACTCAAATCCATTAGACTTCTTTAGTTGTTCTATCTTTTTTGGGAATATGGTAATATTAGGATTCGACTTTATTTCTGTCATGAACGATTCAATGATCGCAGCAAAATATCCTTTTTTAGGATAATGAAACAGGGTAGGAGCCATCTCATCTTTACCGTTTAATCCATTTAGTAAAGTTTCAGGATAGAACAGGGGAGCCCAGGCAATACGGTGAAGTAATGCCGGAAAATCTTTAGACGAAATATTAAATATTTTTTTGCAGAAGGGTTCAACAAAAAGATCGTGAAATGTTTTACCGTGATTAGCTATAGAAACATCGTAATAATTTGTTTTGAGGAACAAAGGCTCATTTAATTTTTTCTGGGAAGCATGAATTGTTTTATCTCCATTTTTTATGACTTCTTCTAATTCTGCTTTTATTTTTGATTTTATTTCTGCAGGTAATTTTTCTAAGATCTCGAGGGCATTTGCCATTACAATATCTTTAGAATAGATACCTTTCGTCAAAGATTCGATCGCGTCTACTTCAATAACATCTATTCTGCTGCAAACATAGTCCTCCACCATTTTGAAAAAGCGCGCCGAATCGTTACGCACTGCCGCATCATAGGTCATAAGATCGGTTGAAGGTTTATGAAAAGTAGTGAACTCAAAAAAGTTCATCCCTATGTCAAAATTTTGTCCGTTTATCGGTAATCCTGCAAAATGTGCACCCAAATTAGGAGCAGGATTTATCAAAGCAACTTTATGTTTTTTGCCTAATTCAATAGCTGCAACTAAGGCACCGGTGTTATTACCGCAAACGGCGAAATCGAAAGTGTTCATATTTTCTATTTTATTGTGCTAAAGCGAGTTCTGCAAGAACTCTGCTTTTAGCGCTTCTTAATATTCACAAAAACTTCAGAACCTAATCCAGGCAAATATCGCTCCATTTTGTAAAATCCGTCAAGCATTTGCTCAGTAATTGCGCTGATATTTATCATATTTTGCATTTGCGAATGCGTAAATGGTTTGAAAGAGTAGGAGCCAGACTCCACAACCTGAAACCCATTAGTTTCGGCAATACTTGTTAAAGCAGCTAAATCGAAAACTCGTTGCTGCTGAAACTGAATATTACTGGCGCTCATTTCAAATTCGCTTTTTATCAAACCCATTTCAACAGCTAACAAACGGTGAAACGATTTTGCGTTTGGTACGTTGATGTGAATTACAGTGTCTTTTGATGAGATGTTATGCAATGTTTTTAAAAATGCTTGCTGATTCGGGATCTCATGCAATAAAGAACTTACCAGAATGAAATTGAAATTTTCTTTTTTCAATTCAATTTCGGCTTCTTCCAGCAAAGCTTTAATGGCATTGATGTTCTTGTTCTTTGCTGTTTTTGCATCTTCCAAAGCCTTTTCATAGAACATTTCAGCAGGTTCAACAACGGTCAAGTGCTCGTATGAATTCAGATCTAGAAAAATAGATTCCAATCCACAGCCAACTTCTAATAATTTTTTATGATCGTATTTTGCAAGCAGCTCTTTTATTTTGCGTTTACGAAATGCCACCTGATATTTTTCGTAAGGCTGATTAGCGTATTGCTCCTGGTAATCCTGTAGATCTCTGTTCATCTTAAAACTGTTTTGAATACGTTATTTTTGGTGAAGCGGTGAATCCTAAATTTTCTTTAAAAGTAGCCACACCAAAATTCGGAACGCCGCTTATCGAAGAAGTTCCGGCATCCATTAATTTAAAATTTTGTTTTTGAGCAAATTCGTAAATGCCATTCGCTAAATGCGCAATTGGACTATATTGTTCGTTGCCCGGAAGGTCGCCCCAGTAAAAAATGTACAGCACGTTCGCATTTAATTTAATGCAAATGCTTGAAGCCACTTCATTTCCGCCAAAAGAAGATTTAAAAAAGTACATGTGATGTGAAAATACTTTGTACATATCCATAATCTGCTGAAAGCTCATAGATATAAAAAAGCCTTTTGCTTTACGATTAGCTTCAATGATGGAATATACTTTTTCGAATTCTTCGAACGTATTTACCTGCTCAAAAGCAAAACCTTCGCGTTCGCATTTTTTGAGTCGCTTTTTATTATTACGCATCATTTTTTCGATCAGGGCCACTTCACTTACTTCGAGTGTGTGATTGATATCCTGATTCGAAATGGAATAACCATGATTTAAAAGTGTATTGAATAAAGCACTCGAATTATGTAAATGATGAGCAAAAGGTGCGCCGCCAATGATCACCTGTTTTACTTCTTTGTTCTTAAAATAATGATCCAAAAGAATTACACATTCGTTCTTTACCGATAGGTCCAACTCATCAATAAAATCAATACCTCCAAAGGTGCCACGGTACGGGCTTTTAAATACACCAGCTTCTGTTTCAGTAAAATGACAAACACCAATTAATCTGGACTCGGATAAAAAACTTAAATAAACCGATGATGAAATTTTGTGCAGGTTAAAAAACTCAATGCTGTTAAAAATGGAACACCATTCGGGTGAAGAGGAGGGCAAAGATTCAACGATCTGCAAACTCATTTAGAATATACTTCTTTAAATTTCACGTAATCCCTTATGTAATCCTTTTCGTCGTACTGAGTACTCGCAATAACAAGTTGTACCGACGAGTGCGAATATTGCATGGTGTGCCAGCAATTAGGCGGAAGATATAAGCCAATATTAGGTTTTTCTAAGTTGAAGC
>JANYIQ010000037.1 GCA_025362575.1 Bacteroidia bacterium | reverse complement strand
TCAAAGTTGAATTTATACAACGCTTGCGCGACGAAAAGAAATTTAATTCGGTTGAAGAATTAATTACAGAAATTAAAAACGACGAGAAAATTTGCAAAAGTTTAATTCCATGACCATAAAAAGTATTGCTGCTTTAATTTGCATTTTCTTTTTTCATAATGCAAAAGCGCAATTACTGGACTCACTTACAATTTATCACTTAGGTGAGACCACGAGTTTAGATTCTGTAATTAAAGATCCTGATAAAGTAATTCGCCTCAATTTAAAAAAATCACACCTTAAATCTTTCCCAATGGAAGTTTTAAAGTGCAAGAATTTACAATACCTGGACATCAGCAAAAACACCATCAAAGAAATTCCGGAAGGCATAGGACAACTAACCAATCTTCAATATTTAATTTGCAGTAAAACAGGGTTACAACGTATCCCGAAAGATATTGGCGATCTGGTAAATTTAAAATACATCAATCTTAACCAAAATGAACTGGAGAGTTTGCCGCCACAATTCGGAAAATTGGCAAAGTTGGAAATTGCCGATCTATGGAGTAATGAACTTGAAGATTTTCCGGAAACTTTACGTGATCTGAAAAAACTAAAAGTATTAGATCTGAGAAATATTTTGATGAGCGATGAAAAGCAACGTTATCTTAGAGAGTTATTGCCGAAAACAAATGTAGAGTTGTCGCCGAGTTGTAAGTGCGCTTGGTAATTCAGTTCAAAGTTTAAGGTTTAAGGTTCATTTTATCGGTTTTTTTCATTAAATTTATATTTCAATTTTTCTATCATGAAAAGACTCTTACTTCTATTCATTTCGGTTTCAGCTTTCGCGCAAAGCACCTATAAATTACCAATTGGCATTACTGCTTCAGATTACATGGCTAACACCATTATCTTTAAAGTAAAAAATGTTAACCGTAATTTATGTAACGAACAAGGTTTGAATATTCAAACCTTACAAAAAAGCATTTCCTCTTTCGGCATCACCAACATCACAAAAAAATTCAAGAACGAATTACCTCCCAAAGAAAGAACAAACAAAGAAGGCCGCGCCTATGCAGATCTTTCTTTAATTTACGAATGTAAATTTTCGGGGAATTTCTCTATTGAAAAAGTGATCAATACTTTAATGTCAAGCGATGCCTTAATTTATGCCGAACCGCATTTTATTCCTAAAGTAGAATATTCTCCTAACGATCCGCAGGCTACCCCCACTCTCCAATATCATTTGCAAACTATCAACGCTTTTAATGCATGGAACATTAATAAAGGCGATACCAATGTTATTATCGGTATTACCGATACAGGAACAGAACCCACTCATCCGGATCTTGGCCCCAATATTAAACACAATTATGCCGACCCGATCGATCTTATCGATAACGATGGCGACGGTTATGTTGATAATTTCAGCGGCTGGGATACCGGCTCCGGTGATAACGACCCAACATGGCAACCTTCTCCGGTTGGACATCACGGCATTCACGTTTGTGGTATTGCCTCGGCAGCAACCGATAACACCGTTGGTGTAGCAGGCGTTGGTTTTAAGTGCAAAAATCTTCCCGTTAAAATTGCAGATGCCAACGGAAATTTAATTGGTGCCTACGAAGGTATTAAATACGCTGCCGATCACAATTGCAAAGTTATAAATTGCTCATGGGGCGGAGCAGGTGGCGGGCAATACGGACAAGACATCTGTACCTACGCTACAATTAATAAAGATGCTTTAGTTGTTGCAGCTGCCGGTAATAATGGTTTAGATATGCAATTTTACCCTGCGGCATACGAATACGTTTTATCGGTTGCCAACACTGATCAAAACGATGCTAAAAATCCGAGTTCTAATTATGGTTATTTTATTGATGTGTGTGCGCCCGGCACAAACATTAATTCAACATGGATCGCAGGCACATACAATAATGCTCAAACCGGAACATCCATGGCTTCTCCTGTTGTAGCAGGTGCCGCCGGAATTGTAAGAAGTAATTTTTCGGGGTACACGGCTTTACAGGCCGGCGAACGTTTAAAAATTACCTGCGACAATATTTATGCCGTTACCGGAAATGGTCCATACGCCAATAAACTTGGTCCGGGAAGAATTAATTTATTGCGCGCATTAACAGATCCTGCTGCACCATCGGTTGTGTTTTACAACATTCAGGTAAAAGATCATAACGATAGTTTATTTGTGAGCGGCGATACTTTATTTATCAAAGGAACTTTCACCAATTACCTTTCGCCAACCTCAGCATTAAGCTGCACATTGGTCCCTTTATCTGCACAAGCGCAAGCTGTAGTGAACACATTTAATATCGGGGCGCTGAACACCTTAGCTTCTGTTAGTAATAGTGCAACTCCATTTGCATTTAAACTCACAGGGAGTTTTTCAACTAATACCGCAATGGAATTCAGATTGGATATGAAGGATGGAGCCTATTCGACTTCACAATTTATTGTGGTTACGGTGAATCCCGATTACATAAACATTGCCATAAATGATGTGGCAACAACATCAACAGGCAATGGAAGAATTGGTTACAATAAAGATAATCAACTTGAAGGTTTAGGTTTTGTATATGGAGGTGTTAACGAATTGTATGATGCAGGATTAATGATCGGCACAAGCAAAACAAAAGTATCTGACTGTGTTCGTGGCACCGGAGCCGGAAACGATGCAGATTTCATGTACACAACAAAAATTGCAAGAGTAACGGCAGGCCCACTAAGCAATTTTGATGCTTACACAAAATTTAACGACGCACCTTCAACCACCACAATTGGTGTTGAAGTTGATCAACGCAATTTTGCTTGGACCAACACTGCCGATAAAAAATATGTGATCTGGGAATACACTATTAAGAATATGAGTGGTGCACAGATCGATTCGATGTTCGTAGGAATTTTTGCCGACTGGGACATTGATGATTATTCTCACAATCAATCGGCTTACGATGCTACCAATAAAATGGGTTACAGCTGGTGCACCGATGCCGGAGGAAAATACATGGGCATAAAATTACTAACCTCATCGGGTTCGCCGGTGTTTTACGGAATTGATAACGTCAGTGGCGGAGGTGGTGGTGTTAACATATCCAGTAATTTCCCCACTAATTTAAAATACCAGACCTTAAGTACGAATCGATTAACTGCAGGTGTTACAACAACGGTAACCGGTAACGACGTTTGTAATGTAATGAGCAGTGGTCCGCATTCTGTATTGCCCAATCAATATGCTGTAATAGCTTTTGCATTGATCGCGGGAAATAATTTATCCGATATTCAGGCAAGCGCTGCAGCTGCTCAGATAAAATACAATACAGTAGCTAATCTGGTTTCGGTAAAAGAAATAAGTTTAGCTAACAATTCTATTTTAGTTTATCCTAATCCTGCAAGCAATCAACTCAACGTGAGTGTAAATAATAAATTAAATAATTCTGTATACGTTTATGATGAAACAGGTAGACTCGTTCACGAAAACAAAGCGAATGGTTCATTCACTATCAATACCACAAACTGGAGCCGCGGGATCTATTTTATAAAAGCAATAAATGAAGAGGGGGTTTATACTTCGAAGATTGTTTTGAATTAAATATTCACCTTACTCTACGAACTCTCAACAACGAAACCTAACTAATTTAAACTTTAAACCCTAACATACACACATCATCGGTTTGCGATATTTCGCCTTTCCATTTAAGGTGCTCGTTGAGTATGTGCTCTCTTTGTTCGGCAACTTCTTTATCATTCACCTGCAATAATAATTGCTTGAAACGAACACGACCATAACGCTTTTCGGTTTTATGATGAAACTGATCAATGTAACCATCCGTTGTAAAATAGATCATATCATCCGGCTCCAACTGAACAACGTGTGTTGAGAAATGTTCCTTTGTATCCACTACATTTGCACCGCCAATTGCTTTTCGATTACCTTTGTATTCGATCAACTCATTATTTCTGGCGAGGTAAAAGGTGTGCATGGCACCCGAATACAAAAATAAATTGGTGGTAGGATTAAATATTCCAAAAGAAATATCCAGTCCATCCAGAATTTCATCGTCGGTATTGTATTTATTCAAGGTGCCCTGCAATGCATTACTTAAAAATTCCAATACCAAAGCAGGATCTTCTAATTTACGGTCTTCAACTGCCTGTTTAATATAATCAGAAGCGAGAATAGTTAAGAGTGCGCCCGAGACACCATGTCCGGTGCAATCACCAACCGCCACATAAATAGAATCACCTCGCTTTTCGAACCAGTAAAAATCACCACCTAATGAATCGCGCTGACTGAATATCAGGAACGATTTTGGCAAAATGGTTTGCAGTAGATCTTCGCTTGGCATTAAAGCACCCTGAATACGTTTGGCGTAATTGATGTTATCCGAAATGTCTTTATTCTTTTCGGCAATGATATCCTGGAACTGAATTTGCTCGATAACAGTGGCAGCGGATTCATTGATCTCTTTAATCAATATTTTTTGCTGCTCCGTAAAATTGTCGGGTGTTTTTGACAAGAGTGTAACCGAAGCAAATAATTTATTTCCTATGAAGATCGGGAAACTCACAACAGATTTTACTCCTTTGGCCTGCCAGAATTTATCTTCCTCGCAAAGATTGTCATCCGTATCAAAATTTTTCTTTTCAAAAACCTCTCCTTTTAAATGCGGCGGTAAATTCGGAATTCCTTTTGTGGAAATGTTCTTATGCTGAAGCCCATTCGACTCTTCATCCTTAAAGATCAGATTACCGGTAAATCCATCCAGGCTGTGAATAAGAATACTTACGCGACAAACTCTTTCTGTTTTTTCGTAGAACAGATCGATGATGCCTTTATAAAGATCAGTTAAGTTGCTGTAAGAGATCAACCGTGTTTTCGATTCATTGAGTATTTCCAGCTGCTTAGAGTATTCTTCTATTCGTTTATTGTTCTCTTCAATGATCCGTCTCTGATCATACTGCACGAAAAAGTTAGCCAGACTGTTACTGATGTCCCCAACAAGAATGGTATGCGTTTCCTGATAAATATTTTCGTTCACTGAGAAAAATCCTACAAAGCCATAAACCTTACTCCCTCCAACAATTGGCATTATTACAGCCGAACGATAACTATCAGTAGGTTGATTTAATTTCATATACAGATCAGTTTCATTTTTATCTGTTCTGAAATTAATGATGTGATTGCTGCAGAGGCCCGCCTCCCGAATCCATTCAGGTTTTATCGGTGAAGAGTATTTCAACATCTCCAGATCCTTAGCGGTCATAGTATAACAGTTCAACACATCTTTATTCCTTGAGAAAATATTGACACTAAAAAACTGACTCTTATCGGAATTGGAAGCCAGATGTTTCAGAATGTTCTTGTAAGTTGTAACAAGATCCGATGAAGCAAGAATGATCTCTTTGATCTGATTAATTACGATCAGATCACTGTTGGTGCGTTTCAATTTTTCTTGAGCCATTACCCTTTCACTGATATCTCTGCAAATGGCCTGAGTGCCTATAAAACTTCCATTGGCCTCATTGTATTTATAAAGTGTCGATTGTCCAATCCAGGCCACTTTACCTGTTTTTGTTCTGAATGGAAATTCGAAATAAGATTCTTTACTTTTATTTTTTAACTGCAATGCGAAAAAGGCAGACACCTTTCTTTTGTATTGTTCGTGCACCAGCTCTTTGTAATTTTTACCGATCAATTCTTCTTTAGTGTATTCAGCAAATATTACGCCGGTTTCATTTATATAATCAAAATTTCCGGTAGCAGTTGTAGTGTAAATGATATCTTTTGCATTCTCTACCAACTGACGAAAGCGCTGCTCGTGCTCTCTTCTTTCAGTAATATCTGTTCCAATGCCAACAAACACACCACTCTCCAGTTTTGAATTATTCCACTGTATCCATTTTTGTGTTCTATGTTTTGTTTCGAGCAAAACAGTGGCGGTAGTTTCAATCTCACCTTTTTTAATTTTGTCGTAAGGATTATTTTCAGTTGAGATCACCTTTCTTACTCTCCACCAGCCTTGCCCCAGCACTTCTGCTTCAGTAAACCCCAAAACTCTAACAAAAGTATTGTTCACGTAAATTACGTCTCCGTTCTTATCAGCTGCCATTACCAGAGAACTTCCATCATTAATCACAGTATTGGCAAAAACCAGTTTATCCGACAAACTTAAACGAATGTAAATGGATACAATGGAAACAAATAAAATGGAAACCATTGCCAGAACATAGATGGCTCTGCTAAAAACAGGTTCCTTTACGATCAGTGCAATTACAACCGTTAATACGGCCACAACAATAGAAAAGGAAACATAATGTTTTGTTTTTTCGAAAATAACAGTTCCTAAACTGAGAGAAATGAGCTGCGCAAAAATAAAGAACGGATTCAACGCAGAGTAATACGAGAGAAAAATAAAATTTCCAACCGCTAAACAATAAGTAACCGCTAAAATAACGGATATGCGTTTTTGAACGTTTACCGAAAAATAAGTTAATGCCGCCATGATGACCGAAACAGCACTAACGATCAATGACGAATATAACTTAAGGTCATAACTTTTGTTGATCACTGCAAAAGAAAAAGAAGCAACAGGAATTACCAGCGCGCTAAAGAATAATAATATTCTACCCATTTTCAGACTCCCGAAACCGGATTTGGAAGTATTACTCAGATCATTCCTGAAATTTTTACTTTGTCGGAGGAATAGTGCAAATAATGACAGAAGGGCTGTGAAAGCCAGAAAACCAAAGATCTTGATCTTCCACTGAAGGGCCTTATCAATATTCTCCTCGCCGCTGTCATATGTAATATCCTGCTCGGTAAAAACATATTCGCGGGTAGTATCTATTCGATCTAAGGAGGCTACATCATTTACATCCAATGGCGAAGCGTGCATCATAAAGGCGCATGCAAACACAAAACCAATCAGATAAAATAGTCGTTTGTTCAATTGATAATCCTAAAACGCTAAGCTAACTAAATTATAAAAGCCTTCTCCTGCATTTTATATCCAATTTGTTCGGAGTTATTAAAAACCGACTTTTAATAAGTTATTTATTTTCAATAATTAAGCCCTTAAAATTACAAGAACTTTAATTTTCAGATTTTAGATCTAAACTATGGTTAAAAGGTTTACAGCTTCTGTAATTTTATTTTTATTGTTTTGCAGCCTTGGCGCCTTCTCGCAGTCTAAAAAAGACATTGAAGAAGAGGCCATAAACGCCTTTAATAATAAGGAATACAGCAAAGCTTATGATCTTTACGATAAGCTTTTTACCAAAAACCCTAAAATTTTCGATTATAAGTTCAAACTTGCTTATTGCTGCCTTTTCTATCCGGAAAAAAAGGCAAGAGCCATAGAATTATTTGAAGACATCAAGCGTGTAGAAAAACCAAAAGATGTAGACTATTATTTAGGAAAAAGCTACCATCTCAACTATCGTTTTGATGATGCTATTAAAAGTCTTGATGCTTACATCGCCACTAAAACCGGGAAAGTTAAAGAAGACGATAAACCAATTGTTGATGATGCGACCTTAACCCTCCTCTATTGCAAAAACGGAAAAGAACTTCAGGATAAAAAGATCAAAGCTGATATTTCCAATATTGGCAGTCCTATTAATACTGAAGAAAATGAATATGTTCCGGTGATCACAGCCGATGAGTCGATGATGATCTTTACATACTCCGGCAAAAAAAGTACTGGAGGCAAAATCGATGATGATTTTAAGCCAAGTGAAGTTGACGGCTACTATCACGAAGATATTTACATGTCGCTTCGCAAACCTGATTCAACCTGGGGCGAGCCTGTTGGCCTGTTCTCTATCAACACCAAAGGAAACGATGCACCGATAGCGATCTCACCTGACGGACAAACTTTGTTTACCTATAACAGTACGAATGCAGATGGCGGTGATATTTACATCAGTAATTTAGTAGGACAATCATGGACAACCCCTGAGCGTCTTAATAGATACATTAATACAGAATTTTGGGAAGGAAGTTGTTCTTTATCTGGAGACGGGCATTATTTATACTTTGCCAGTGAACGCCCTGGTGGCCTTGGCGGAAGGGATATCTGGGTGTCTGAAAGAATTAATGGCGATTGGGGACCGGCAATAAATTTGGGCCCAACAATTAATACGCCATACGATGAAGATGCTCCTTTTATTCACCCCGATGGTATTACCATGTTCTTAAGCTCGAAAGGACATGTTAGTTTAGGAGGTTATGATATTATGTATTCTATTAAAAAAGACAACGAATGGCTTACTCCAAAAAGCATGGGAATTCCTTTGAACACTACAGAAGATGATCGCTATTATGTAATTAATGCAAAAGGCGATAAGGGCTTCTTTTCTTCTGACCGCGGCGGTGCTGGCGGAAAAGGGAAACAGGATATTTACATGGTGCAGCCGGGAATTATAGGTGAAAAGCCGATCATTGCCATGTTAAAAGGAACGGTTTACGGGGATGATAAACCAATCGAATCAAAAATTGAAGTTTACAAATTAGTTGCCAACGAACATTTAAGTAAAGAAGAATTGGAAGCTCTTGCCAATAATAGTATTGGAAGCAATGGAAAATTAATGTTCGGGCCTTATCACTCCAACTCCGAAACAGGTAAATATTTATTTGCTTTAAGTCCGGGTTCATCTTATAAAGTGGTAGTTAGCGCGCCTGGTTACGAAACTATTGAAGAAGATGTGGACATGGAGAGCTTAAATAAATTCATTGAAGTGAAAAAAGATTTCTACCTCTATTCGCCGGGCAAAAATGTTCCCGAAACAAATACTACAACAGCCACCGCAACAACAGTTGCAACAACAAAAACGGTGAGTCCTGTAAAAACAAACACAGTTGCCGCCGTAGTAAAAACAGAAACTACAACAACTGTTACTGAGCCCGTAACTACAACTAATCCTTGCGGCAGTGGTCCTAAACCTGATTTTACAGCGCTTAAAGGAAAGTCGTTGAATGATATTGAGGTGTATAAACAACTCCTTGCTATTGGCGGTGATCATTGTGCTAATGGCATGATCTTTAAAGTTCAGATCGCAGCTTACCGCCATCCTCAGAATTATAAATACAATCATTTAATTGAATACGGTAAACCGGAGGTAGTTGATTATCCTGACGGAATCACACGTTTTACTCAGTTAGAATTTAAAACCATTAAAGAAGCAGAAGTACAGCGTCAGAAAGCCATTGCAAAAGGTCAGAAGGACGCCTGGATCGTTGGCTTTGTGGATGGTAAACGCTATACACTCGAAGAATTGATCATGCTGGACTTCCTTGGGAAAGCAGTTAATTGATTACCGCTACAACACAACTTTGCCATTCTGAATCCCGACGTGTAGTGAACGCCCTTACAAATGTGATCAAGTTTATCGATTCCTTTGAATAGAACAGATTCTTCCTTTGTCAGAATGACATGGGGTTTGCGTAAAAACAAAAAAGCCCTGTAGAAATTTCTACAGGGCTTTTCAATAAATAGATCAGCTTATTTATTAATGATCAATTTTTTGGTCACCATTCTATCGTTTGATCTTACTTCTACAAAATAATTTCCTGTAGCTAAAACAGCAGGGATTTCGTAAGAGTAGTTATAATTCCCTTCAGGCAAATTAGTAGTTGGCGTTAAAGTTTTAACTTCTTGTCCGATCGCATTGAATAATTTAACGCTTACATTAGAAGTTCCGATTAAGGCAAAACTAACCGAAACATTATTTTGCGCTGGATTTGGGAACAAACTAAAGTTATTCAATACTAAACTGCTGGTTTCATTAACACCAACACCTGCAACAGTGATCTTGCCTTTCATGCCCGAAGAAGCGTGGAATTGACAGATGTAGTAAATGGTTCCTGCAGTTGTAGCAGTATAGGTAAAGTTAGCGCTCATTACGCCCCAACCGCCACCTAATGGAGTAGCATTGTTAGCAGCCCAATTTGTAGCATCAACCTGAGCAGTAGGATGTCCACCTGCCATTCCAACAAACTGAACAACATCTCCAACACTAATGGTTAGCGTTGAAGGCGTGTACATAAAGTTTGAAGCCGTAACGGTGTAAGTAGTTGCTTTTGTTCCAAAGAAAGCAGAGCAGGCAAATAAAATTAAGTAGATTTTTTTCATAGTTATTATTTATAAGGTTTAATGTAAATATACTGAATTAATAAAACATTCAAATTATTATACATTTGGTCAATAAACAACATAAAAAAGCCCCGTTTTCCTCATAATTTGTTCATTAAAAAAGGAATTGTTAATTCAGTAAATGAAATCAGTGATGGCGGATTATTCATGAATTTTCCGGAAGGCGCCATGATAAATAACTCAGAATTTGAGCTTGCATCAGACGCCGACATTAGAAAATATGCATTTTTATTTGGAGAAGCTCAATGAATTAAATTCAGAATGGCGTAAACAAAAAAGGCGTCCCGAATTCGAGACACCTTTCATATTTAAATGCTATTCTGTTTTATTTTCCAAGATCTTCGAAATTGATATCACTGTTATCCGATGATGAAGATGAAGACTCTTCTTCTCTTTGATACTCAGTAATAGGAGGAGCGTTCTCTCGAATGTTTTCTACCGCCTCATTTAAACCTTCCAGAAATTTTTCGAAATCTTCTTTGTACAGAAAGATCTTATGCTTCTCATAAAAGAATTTCCCGTCTTGCCCAAAACGCTTTTTGCTTTCAGTAATGGTTAAATAATAATCATTCCCCCTGGTTGATTTAACATCAAAAAAATAAGTACGCTTTCCTGCTCTTACTGCTTTTGAAAACAAATCGCTTCCATCATTGTTTTTTTCTACTTCATCTGACATAATCTCGTTCTATTAGTTCGCGACAAATATTATAAAAAAAAATCAGCAATTAGTCGCTGTTAATAATTCGTTGTTTTTGTTAATTAGATGGGATTTGTTAAAAACTGAGATCAAACTATTCCATTATGACTTCGCTGCGCTGAGGGAAATTGATAAGAACTCCCATACCCTTTTTGGAATAAACAGCCATGCTGCCAATTGCTGCTGCATTGGCATTTGATTCATACAGCACTTTTTTCAGATCTTCTACTTTTCCGCCACCGCCACAGACTATTACCGGCAATGTGGTTGAATTTACCAGCTCCTTCACGAAATCATAATCAAACCCTTCCCAGGTTCCTTCTGCATCCACATTATATAAGAATAACTCTCCTACACCAAGATCCTGCTCTACATACTTAACATATTCTTTAGGAGTAAGCTTTATGTTTTTGCCATTATAAGAATAAACTATTTTCTTACCCAATAATGTTTTTTTATAATCCATGCATGCAACCAGTGCCTGTGATCCGTATTTCCGAACGGCTTCCTTGATGACGGCAGGTTCTTCAAAAACGAGGGAGTTAACGATAACTTTCTCAACTCCTGTTTTATATAACTGATAAAAATCCTCAAGGGTTTTCACGCCACCGCCGTAAGCAAAAGGCATAAAACATTCGCCGGCAAAATCAGCAATTTTTGAAATATCAGGTTTGCGTTTTTCCTTACTCGCATTTATATCGATCAAAATTAATTCATCAACTTCCTTTTCATTGAAAATTTTGATCGCATTAATGGGATCGCCTATATAAGTTGGATTTTTAAATTTAACCGTTTTCACAAGGCCTTTACCATCGTAAAGTAAACAGGGCATTATGCGTTTTAGTGCCATGGTCTAAAGCTTTGCGAAATTATTTAAAACACTCATGCCGAATTTCAGGCTTTTTTCAGGATGAAATTGCGCACCATAAATATTATTGTGATTGAGAGCGCAGGTAAAATCAAGACCATAATTACTTGTAGCAATAACATCGGTATTGTCATTACATTTTACATAATAAGAGTGTACAAAATAAAAGCGCTGTTTTTCGTTTTTAGAGATCAGTGGGTTTTCCCTTTTTACCTCAATGTAATTCCAGCCCATGTGAGGGATTTTAAGGACATTGTTACTGAATTCAAATTTTACAGTTTGCGCGTCGATCCAACCGAGGCCTGGCTCAACACCTTCTTCACTGCTTTTTGTAAGCAGTTGCATACCAAGACAGATCCCAAGAATTGGTGTTTTGTCTGCTAAAACTTTTTTATTGAGAATTTCAAGAAGTCCTTTTTCCTTAATAAGTTTCATGCCATTATCAAAGGAACCCACGCCCGGTAAAATCAATTTTTCAGCTGAATCTATTTCTGTGGGTTTATCAGAGATCAAAGAGTTTACGCCGATCTTTTTTAGCATGTTCTTTACCGAAACCAGATTTCCTAAACCATAATCAACAATTGTAATCATAATCTATTTTTTCCGATAGCCGCCTTTTCCGCCGCCGTAACCATAGCCATACCCGTAACCATAGCCATATCCGTAACCATAGCCATATGTATAACCATAGCCCTTGTAATAGTATTTATTATTGATGGCTTTAACACCATTAAGTAAAAAATACATGTTATTAATGTTATTCAAACGTACAAGATCGTGTACAAAATTAATAACTCGTTTTGAAGCATACTTTGTGTTTAACACGAATATGGAAGCGTCCACATATTGCATTAAATAAATGGCATCCGACAATAAACCTGCAGGTGGAGTATCAATGATTATGTAATCGAAATTCCGTTTGGCATAATTGATCAATTCCTTCATTCTGTCTGACAAAACCAATTCTGAAGGATTTGGAGGTATTGGTCCCGCAAACATTGTATAGAGATTATCAATTTTTGATTTTGTAATAATCTCTTCGAAACTACTTTGTCCAACCAAAAAAGTACTGATGCCGATCTTTACTGTTTCTTCAAGTACCTTGTAAATTCTTGGTTTGTGAAGGTCAAGCTCGAGCAGAACCACTTTCTTTCCGGTTTTAGCTAAAACCGTAGCTAAGTTAACTGAGGTAAATGTTTTTCCTTCACCTGGCGACAACGAGGTAACCAGAAATGTACGGGACTGTATATCGATATTTGCGTACTGCAAATTGGTTCTGAAGTTTCGGAAGGCCTCACTGATCTTTGCGTTTGGTTGTTCCTCGACAACGATCCCTTTATCTGTCAATCCCTTTTGCTGTGGCAGAACTCCGATAACAGGCAGTTCAGTTAATTCCTTCAAGTGATCCGCCGTTTTGATCTTTGAGAAGAAGAATGATCTGATCAAAATAAAGGTTAATACCACAAACAATCCTGTTGTAATGAATGTATTCTGAATTTTATCTTTATCCGGCTTAACCACACCCATATCTCTGGGGCTTTCAATTATTTTTACCTCAGGAACGATACTCGCTTTTGCAATGCGTGTATTCGCCTTTTTTTCTAACAGAAAATTATAAAGTTGTTCGTTAACGTTTAAACGACGCTGAATATTGAAGATGGCTTGCTGTTTGGAAGGTATTTGTTTTACGTTTGCAATATAAGATGCGATCTGAGCATTTAAGTTTTCAAGTGTTTTATATGTGGCTTTTCTGGTGTTATTAATATAAACCAAAATATCCTGCTTGAGCTTTTTAATGTCGGTTTTAAGGGCATTGATACCTGGATAACCTTCTTTTGCAACGTTATAAGCATTATTAAGATCCAGCTGCATTCTATAAAGCTGCGGAACAGAGTTGCGCAAAAACCCTTCATGTTCAGTGATAAAAATATTAGGAGGTAAAAACTGTGGGTCTTTATCTTCAATGATGTATTTCTCCAGATCATTCAGGGAACTGATCTCCATGTGATACTGAGAATTTTGATTGTCAAAAACTGACAGCTTTGAAAAATAATCTTCACGTTCCCAATTCAGGTCAAGAATGCTATGCTTCTCTTTGTACTCCTGCATGCTATCTTCGTTACTCTTAAGGCTCACCCCAATTTCATCAAGCTGCCTATCAATGTATAATAGCGTTTTCTCATTTAATTCGTATTTGCTTTTCAAAGAATTTTCTGAGTAAACCCTGTTAATTGTATCCAAAACAAGAATAGCACGTTCCGGAATGATGTCCTCTATACTTATTCTTAAAATATTAGTGTAATCAGGGTTCTCAACGGTCATGCCTGCCTGAAACTGACCGATCAGTGTTTCCATCGAATGGATGTTTATTTGATAATTCGTGAAAGTCATACCGATCACATTACTCCTTGTAAAAATCGGCGTTCTTTCAACAAGGATGTTTCCGAAATCACTTTCTATCAGCTCTTTTCCAAAAAACCCTTTTTTAACAACTTTCTGAACCCCATCAAAAAAAGAGATCTCGAATTTATCATAATCAATGATCTTAAAATCCATGGGTATCTCGTACAGGTTCGGATTTATGGCGTTAACCTTTACTGCGAAAGGAACACCCGAAAACAATTCATCGGTTTTTACTCGACCAATAATAAAGTATGAAACCTGCAGGCGACCCTTTAAACGATTCATGGCTTCTTTCATGATATCATAAGACATCAAAACCCTTCTTTCATTGGAGTTATCGGTAAAAGTAGAATTATTATAAAAACCCGCATCCGTTACCAGGTTATTCTGATAATAAGCATCGTTGTGTTTCAACAAGATCTCAGTAGAGGCTTGAGAAATGTCAGTTAAGGTGTGGGTATAGAAACGCCCGCCTAAATAAAATAAAGGAAGAAATAGGAACGGAACGTACCAATTTGTTTTAAGTATCCGCCATAATAACTTTAGGTCTTTTTCGGATATTATGGATTGTTTTTTGGCTTCCACAGGCATTTACAGGATAGCAAATATACTGTTTTATTGCCAATTTTCTTGGTTTTTGGGTATTTTTATAGTATATTTACAGTCAATACGACCAAAATGAAAAAATTAGCCGTTTACTCTATATTCTTTTTTCTTATCGTGTGCTCTCAACACTTGTTTTCAGCACCTCCTCCTCCTCCGGCAGCTGCGCCACCGTGCTGGCCACCACCTTGCATCCCAATTGACGGAGGTCTTAGTTTTTTAATTGCCGCAGGAGCTGCTTACGGCGCTAAAAAATTATATAATAGCAAGAAAAATAAAGCTTCTGACCTTATTTAATCTTTTCTTTATGACTTATTTGTAAGTCGCATGCAGGCAATCTTTAAACAAAACAAATTCTTAAAGTTTTTAGTCAGCTCCTCTTTACTCTACCTTATACTTTATTTATTCTATCAATTCTACATTAAAAGGTACACTTTTATTGATGAAGGATTCATACGCATCATCATTTACTCTTCCGATTCTATTCTTCATCTTTTCGGATACAAAACCTTCACGATCTTAAGAGATACCGATTTTCAGGCACTCGGAATTGATGGTTCACTTGGTGTTTGGGTTGGAGGCGGTTGCAACGCCATTACATTGTTCTTTTTATTCGCCGTTTTCGTTTTCGCTTATCCCGGTAATCAAAAAAATAAATTCTGGTTCATTCTTTTTGGCGTTGTTACCATTCATATCTTAAACATACTGCGCGTTGTTGCTCTGGCTATCATCAAATTAAAAAAGCCTGAGTACCTTGATTTCAATCACACATACACATTTACCTTCATTATTTACGGATACATTTTTTTTCTGTGGATGTGGTGGGTGAACAGATATTCTTCATTGGAAAATAAAACAGAAAGCGAAGCTGATGCTAAAAAATAAATATCTTCTTTTTTTTCTGTTCGGACTGGTATTCATATTTTTCGGTTCGTATCGGGAGTATTTCTTCATCAGTATCAATAACATCATGACCATTAAATACTACGGAAAGCCCACCTCAATGGCTGTACCCAACAGCTTAATGTTCATCTATAACCTGGATTACAAAACCATTTATTATCTGAAATACCCCCTCACCATACTGTCGTTCCTGCTTTTTTACGGTTTATCCTTTTGGTGCCTGAAATCTTTGACAAATGACAAAAATTTATTGAAATGGCTTACATATTCTTATTTAGTATTATTACTTTTAAGCACGATTTCCATGCTATGGGCATACTTTGTTAAAGTAAAACTGCAGGACGATGAATACACATTCAGCCGATGGTTAATGGGTATTGCACAATCGCCTTTATTGGTTTTATTTTTTCTTGCTTCCTCAAAGCTGATGGAGAAAAAAGATAAAATTTAAAAATTTGTTCTAAAATATATCATTATGAAAAAAGACACCGCCATTTTAAAACTGATCAAAGAAGAATCCGTTCGTCAAACAAGAGGCCTCGAACTTATTGCCAGCGAAAATTATGTGAGCAATCAGGTGATGAAGGCCATGGGTACCATACTTACCAATAAATATGCCGAAGGCCTACCGGGCAAACGGTATTACGGCGGTTGCGAAGTTGTAGATAAAATTGAACAATTGGCCATTGATCGTGCTAAAGAATTATTTGGTGCCGCATGGGTTAACGTACAGCCGCACTCGGG
>JANYIQ010000268.1 GCA_025362575.1 Bacteroidia bacterium | reverse complement strand
GATAGTTACGACAGAGAGTGAGGAGATAGTAAACGGGCTATCCGGCCAAGCACATCTATACCTTAATTAAAAAAAGATTATGCGAGCGGTTCCCAGTTCTGAGGTAAGAGTTCTGTGATCTTATTGATGGGATGATGGCTGATTCGTTTGAGGACATCTTTGAGCGTCAGAAAGACAAATGATCTGTTTTGTTCTTCATCATGGAATTTGATGCGTCTGATCTTTTCAGGATATTCTTTGACTGAATAAATCCTTTAAGTTCACCTGTCTGGTCACATTGCAATCCTGATGATTTGTCAACAATCGCAGAATACTGCCTTTTAAATTGCTTTTGTGTTCTTTCCTGTCATTGTTGTTCAAATTTAAGCAACTTGACTGTCCAAATATATTGGTACATCTCAAATCACCTATAAAATTCGATAACAAAATCCTCACTAACCTCAACCAAAATACTAATCATTCATGACATCTACTTAACTTTAAGGATCTAAATTAAAAATGATGGTAACTTTTCATTTTGAATTTGAAGGAGTTTCTTACAAAGCTGAGGCAACGATAAGTAATAACAATGGTGAAATAAGTTATGATATATTAAGGATCTTAAATGATCAATCCAATCAGCAGGCAATATTTAAAGGATTTGAACTAGGGCCGATTGTACGTAGCGATCTTTCTCTAATAAAAGCAATATTCATAGGCATAGACCAATACCTCAAGAACTACCCGATAAATCATGTTATTCCAGCCCCCTAAATGAATGGACTAAAGAACCTGAAGATACTAATTTTCATTCTCAAAAATTATTAATGGATGGCAGTCAGGTACTCATAACTCGGCACAATATTGTATTTATTTTATTTGGTTCAGCCATCCACCAGTAAAACCAGCCTGACGAAGGCCATTGATAATATACGGACATTTCTTACTAATGTCCCAAATTAGTTGGGTCCTAAAATTCTCAATCATTATAACCATTGGACCTTCATTCAATCCAAACTTCCAGGAGGAAACCCAACCATTCCCCTTATTGCCGGCTACTTGGTAAACAGGATTAAAACTCGCATCAAAACCGTTATCAGCGGAATTCCTTTCCTTTAACCTTTTTATCGCATGACGAATCGTATTGAGTACTATGTCAGGGGCAAAAGGCAGAGAGGCTACTACTGCCCAGGGAGAAATAGTGCCATCATCTGGGCCAAAAGGCACACCGCGCGCGATATAATCATAAAAAGTTCTTTCCACTCCTTCCATCTTAATGATCGCAGGTCCAGGCCCATCACTGGCCGTGAAGCCCCAATTATTTATACTATAATGTTTAAAATTCATTGGATTTTTAATGGCATATTGTTGTTGAATATGAGTTGCTCGACAACTGTTTTCAAAATAATCAATTTTAAATTTCTTATTGAGATCATCTTGAATACCCTGAAAATCCAACCAGAGGTGCGACATCTGGTGAATAAAAAGAGGGCCGGCATGTACGTATTCGATACCATCAATGTTTCCCCATTCAAAAGTGGATGTCCAATTCCGATACCCAACGGGATCAATCGGAAAGGTAGGAGAGCCCAATGCTAGCACATATAAAATGATTGCTTCGCTATAACCCAGATCCCAGTAATTGTTAAGAAAAGCGGATTCCGGTTTCCAGCCATGACATATCACGGGTCCTCCATTTAAAGCCCACTGCCAATCGATCCTCCTATAAAGGCTTTCTGCTAGTTTTCGAATTTCCTTTTCTTCTTTATTATCTCCTCTAAAGTAATAGGCAGCTGTCAGTACTCCTGCAATAAAAATGGCGGTATCAATTGTGGATAATTCACTTTCCCAAGCTCGTTTGCCTGTCTTCATATCGAGGAAGTGATAATAAAATCCTTTATAACCCATCGCATCCTTTTGAGGGCCCTGCTCACCATCATGAAAAAAATTCAAAACGGTAAGGATCTTAATGATAGCCTCTTTCCTGGGAAGTAAGTTTCGTTCCAGACCCACCACATAACTACTGATACCTAAGCCTACAACCGCTATACTTGAATGTGAATCAGGCTTAGATTTATCAGCAATCAAACCATTTTTTGGATTCCAATAATTAAGAAAATATTCGAAAGTCTGAGATTGTAATGTTTCCAGCATTTCCAAATCGGTTTCCTGGAAATTCGAATATGACTTATGGTTTCTAATAGATGTGTCCATCCTAACTTTGTTGTTATGCAGGTTTCCTCCTGTTAATGAGCCATTTGAAGTAAAATTATAAATTTTAAAACATATGTACTAATTATTTTCGTATCCTATCAAATACATTATTTAATCACATTTTTGATAAAGTTTCATACCCTGTGAAATATAATTATTTAGAATATATATCGTTAGATTGTCTGATAGTACTACTTATTTAGTAACAAGAACGTGAATAATTTAAGCACGGCCGATAAAACATTTGATTAAATTACGAGGATGAGCAATTTTAAACTTATCACATTTCTGGTGCCGGCTTTTGCTTTATTCCTGGTAGTGGTGCTATATATCTCAATGTTGAAGATGAGCATAAATAAGGCAGCTC
>JANYIQ010000220.1 GCA_025362575.1 Bacteroidia bacterium | reverse complement strand
TCATAACGAAAAACCTTTGAACGCGGTGCGTGGTTACAATCCAAGCATTGCGGAATACATCACCTGGATGAATGAAGGAATTTCGAATTTCAAGAATTCTAAAAAATAATTTTTAGAAACTTCCGATGAATCCAATTTGTATAATAGGATTTTGATATGGTGATAATGGCGTTTGATTCAGGTTCCATAAACCAATGGCATTACAGTATATACGATCGCTGATCGGATAACGCAATCCGCCGCCAACAAGGATGTTATCTACCCAAACCCTTTGATCAGGACTGTATGAATAAGGATTATCGCGATTTATCCTGTCCCAGCCTGCCTGCAAAAAAACATTCTCGAAAACAAAATAACGCCCGTACAAACGCCCGCCATATAAACTGGTTTGATATTTGTACCCGCCGTAATTGTAAGCGTAATAGTTATAAATAACCCCTACTCCAACCGAAAATTTATCTGTTATTTTTATTCCTACCAAAGGCGAGAGATCAACAAAGGTTGAACTACCAAACCAGGCGCCAAGGGTTCCTCCCCAGTACAAACGGTTACGCCAGTCAAAATTGCTCTGCTTTTTATCATAAGGCTTCCTTTCGTTGCGCGAACGCTGCGTGCTGTCGCTTTGCGAAAATGAATGATTCGCAAAAAAACTAAAGAGCATTGCTATGTAAAAAAATCTTCTCATTCCTGCGCCCGTAAAGTTTTTGGCAGTATCTTCGTAACAAATTTACAAATTATGTTTATTGTAATTACAGGAGCTTCAAAAGGAATTGGCCAGGAAATTTTAAAACAACTTGTATTCGATAAAGAAAATACAGTTTTGGCAGTAGCGCGTAACAAAGCCGAGCTGATCAGGCTTCAAAAAATTGCACCTGATAACATACTTATAGTTGCAGGAGACATCTCTCAGCAAGTGACACTTAATAAAATAGCGGCAATCGTTAAGCAAAACGGTAAACGCGTTGATGTATTGATCAATAATGCCGGCACTCTAATTAACAAGCCTTTTGCAAAGATCAATATCAAGGAACTAACGAATGTTTATAATGTAAACGTATTTGCTCCCTTTTTGTTATCTCAGATCCTATTACCATTCATGGGCAAAAAGGTCAAATCACATATTGTAAATATCGGAAGTATGGGTGGTTTTCAGGGCACTGCTAAATTTGCGGGACTAAGCGCATACTCTTCTTCAAAAGCCGCCATTAGTGGTTTGACCGAATGCATGGCCGAAGAATTAAAACCGCTGAACATTGCCTGCAATTGCCTCGCTCTGGGTGCCGCACAAACTGAAATGCTTAAAAAAGCCTTTCCAGATTTCAAAGCCCCGCTTACTTCAAAACAAATGGCTAATTTTATAGTACAATTTGCGTTTACCGGACATACTTATTTTAACGGAAAAATTATTCCCGTATCTTTATCTACTCCTTAATAAAAACAATATCATGAAAAATAATTTATTCATTTTGTTTATGTTGCTCACATTTGCAGGAACAGCTCAAAAAAAACAAATCAAACTGCAGGTTTCTCAATACATGCCCTATTGTGGCGGAATAAAACCGCCTAAAGAGATAGAAGATGCCTCAAAGTTACCTCAACACTATGCCAATAGTACTTTAGTTTATAAGGATGCTAAAGGAAAAGTAGACTCTGTTAAAACTAACGACAGTGGATCAGTAACTTTAAATTTAAAAGCCGGCACTTATAGATTTTATGAATCTTGGAAATATTACAAAAAATTACCCGACCCGACTTTAATAAACAACTACGATAAAGCATGCATGAAAAAAGAATGGGCGAAAAGTTTTTCCACTATAACCGTTTCAGCCGGTTCTGTACCAGAGGTTCACAAAATTGAAATTCATGCTAAATGTCCGCACCAACAACCCTGTGCTATTAAAACCTATATGCCTGAATAAAGCATGAGGAAATTTGCGATCATAACTTTCATTGCCTTATGTTATGGAGCATTTTCACAAAACCTTTATCAGACCATTCGTGGTACGGTTATAGATAAACAAACACAGAGCCCTTTACCCGGCGCTGTTGTCATGCTTCTTAATTCCAATCCCATAAAAGCCGTTAGCACAGATGCCGACGGAAAATTCAGGTTAGACAGTGTGCTTATTGGCAGACTTCAGATCAAAACCGGTTTGATCTCTTACAAAGAAAAAGTACAGACTCTTGTTTTAACCAGCGGAAAGGAAAGTGTATTGAACATTGAACTCGAAGAAAGTGCGGTTCAGGGTGATGAAGTTGTAATTGTTGCCGAACAAGACAAAACCCGCACCAATAATAAAATGGCCATGGTGAGTTCGCGTGTTTTTTCAACCGAGGAAGCCTCGCGATATGCAGGCAGCCGTAACGACCCTGCCCGAATGGCTGCCAACTTTGCAGGAGTGAGCGGTGCAAACGACAGCAGAAATGATATCATCATTAGAGGAAATTCGCCTTTAGGAATTTTGTGGCGATTGAATGGTTTGGATATCCCCAACCCCAATCACTTTGGTTCATTGGGTTCAACCGGCGGACCGATCAGTATTTTAAATAATAACGTACTTGATAATTCTGATTTCATGAGCAGTGCTTTCCCGGCTGATTATGGTAACGCAACAGCAGGTGTATTCGACATAAAAATGCGATCAGGCAATAATGAGAAACGTGAGTTTTTAGCTCAGGTTGGTTTTAATGGTTTTGAATTAGGTGCAGAAGGGCCCTTTTCTAAAAAGAAAAAAAATGCTTCCTTCTTAATTAACTATCGCTATTCAACACTTTCTGTTTTTAAATACCTTGGCATGGATTTTGGCGCCGGCTCTGCTGTTCCGCAATATCAAGATCTTAGCTTTAAAGCCGATCTCCCTACAAAAAAACTAGGGAAATTCTCGGTGTGGGGCATTGGCGGTTTAAGTTATGTTGAGCTTTTACTGAAAGATCAATCTAAGGACAACAACTTGTATGGCTATAGTAATCGTGATGAATATTTCAGATCTAACATTGCGTGTGGTGGCATTGCACATACTTATCTCATCAATTCGAGTTCCTACACCAAATTAAATTTAGGTTTAAGCGGACAATCCAATTACATAAAATCGGTAGTTGAAGATACCTCCACGGTTCCATGGACACCGCATACCGAGTACATCAACAATTCTTACACCATTAAATACTCAGGTAACTTTACTTACAATAAAAAATTTAACGCCCGGAATTTCATTAACACCGGAATTTACACGGATCTGTTCAATACAACATTTGTAGATAGTGCTGATAATTTAGATGGGAAAGGGTTTCACACCTTGAGAAATTACAAAGGGCAAACCGCTTTAAGCAGAGTTTTTATGACCTGGCAGCACAAGTTCAACGACAAGCTTGCCTTGAATACAGGATTTACGTATCAGTATTTTTTTCTGAATGGATCTCAATCTCCTGAACCGCGTTTGGGCTTAAGATACAGCATCAACAACAAACAATCGCTGAGCTTCGGAGCAGGTATGCATAGCCAGCTGCAACCTTTGTACATTTATTTTTCAACGTCTAAAGCCGCGAACGGAAATATAGAAACCAACCGTAATTTGAATTTTACAAGGGCTGCACATGCAGTACTGGCCTACGATGTGAACATTTTTAAGAACGCACGAATAAAGGCAGAAGTATATTATCAGTATTTATATAATGTCCCTGTTCGTTCAACAAATGACTATTTTTCTGCTCTTAATTTAGGTGCTGATTTTAATAGTCCTAACATTGACAGCCTTGTAAACAAAGGCACAGGAGAGAATTACGGTCTGGAGCTTACCATCGAGAAATTTTACAGTCAGGGATTTTATTTTTTAAGTACCACGTCATTATTTCAAAGCAAATATGTTGCCAGTGATAAAGTGTATCGCAATACTGCCTTTAACGGCAATTATGTTTGCAATTTATTGGGTGGAAAAGAATTCAAGATCAAACAGAAACACATTTTTGCTGTGGACGTGCGGGCGACTTTTTCGGGAGGTAAACGCTATGTGCCCATTGACATCAATGCTTCCATTGCCGCTTCAGCGGAAGTAAGAGATGCTTCGCAAGCATACAAACATCAGTATCCGGCTTACTTTCGTTTAGATATTAAACCTTCTTACAAATTAAACACAAGGCGTTTTACACATGAAATTGGTGTGGATGTTCAGAACATAACCAGGCACAATAATATTTTTCAGGAGCGCTATGATGTGGTAAGTCAAAGCATAAAGACCGATTATCAGCTAAAGTTTTTTATTCTGCCTCAGTATAGGTTGACATTTTAGAAAAATAACCACACAGGCATAGAGCAACGAAAGTTCATAGAGAATATTTGTGTTTACCTATGTGAAACTCACCAAACTCTGCGATCTCTGTGTTTAAAAATTGCATTCTTCATTTATTTTCATAAGATTTGTTTCAAATATTGCTTTATGATATACTCACAATTCAAATCCATTTTATTTTTAGGTGCTGTTGTTCTTATATTGAAATCATGTTCGGACGAACCCAAAAGTACAGAATCGGAATTACTGGTAAAAGCCGATTCCACTATCGAGGCCGCTGTTGCAGAGGACCTACAGGAAACTACAGTCGATCTTCCTTCACCCTTGCAACTGGCATCGATCTTCAAAAAATCAGGTTTAAAATATGTTGGTGAAATTGCCAACTCTCCAAAAAATGTAACAAAATACAATGGTAATAATAATGTTCGTGCCCTAAACTTAGGTGTTTATAGCACAGATTTAGCATATACTTTATTAAACAGGCAATTTGATGAAAGTAAAGGATATTTGAAGGTTTGTCAGGAAATAAGCACTGCACTTGGTTTAAAAAAAGCTTTTGAAACCAACGGTCTTGCAGAACGTTTCGTAAAAAACATGGGTAAAGAAGATTCTTTAATGGAAATAATTGCCGAAATACAAATGCAAAGCGACGAGATCCTGGAAGAACACAACCAAGAGCATCTTAAAGCAGTGGCCTTTGCCGGAGCCTGGTTTGAGAGTATTTATATTGCAAGTAAAGTATATGCTACCGATAAAAACAAATACCTTTGCGTAAGCTTAATGGAACAATTTTCGATAGCCGAAAACATCATTAAAGCATTAAAGGCGAATCAAAAAAAAGAGCCGGAATGCGAACTTTTATGTGATGATATCAACAGCGTTTTAAGTCTTTTCAAAAACTCAACAGCCATAAAAATAGCAAACCCTGATGAAGATCTGGATTTTAGTAAAATAACATTGACCGATCAGGAATTTAATGCGCTTGAGAAAAAAATAAATGAAATAAGAACCAATATCATTAAATAATCAATTTTTTATTCTACTATGAAAAAGTATATCATTTTAAATACCGCTCTAATCGCCACATTTATTTTAATGAGTTTTTATGGTGAGCCGAATATTATGTGCGATCAAAAAGCAATTAAAGACAAAACAAAAACGTTCTTAGACCCTTACACTTACGACAGCGCAATGCTTACCCGGGTTATGTACAAGAAGAAGGAAGTTGTTAAAGAAACTGAAGTAGCGTTATTTGTTGGCGAAAAATATAAAATCGCTTTTAATACCGAAGCACTTCCTAAAAAAATTGAAATAAATATTTACAACAAGGATTTGGAAGCAAGAAAAAGAACTTTGTTATTCTCAAATAAAGATATTCCTTTCGAGAAAAAACAATTTACATTTGAAATTGAACGTGCAAGACGGGTTTTTGTGGATTATACCATTCCTGCAGCAGATTCTTCGGCAGCAAGCGGCTGCGTAGTATTCATGGTTGGATTTCAGATAAAAGGGAAGTAGTTTGGAGTTATAAGTTATAAGTTATAAGTTATAAGTTATAAGTTATAAGTTATTAATTAAGATATTCTGATTTCGAAAAATCAACGCGACGATATAAAATAAATTTCTCCGTGAACCTCAGTGCCCTTTGTGACTCTGTGTTGAAAAAAATTAGTAAGCCCTAACTTTCTTGCCTTCCATAAAATTAATGAAAGATTTATTGGCCACTTTATTACCACCGGGAGTTGGGTAATTGCCTGTGAAGTACCAGTCGCCAAGATTATTTGGGCATGATAAATGAAGTCCCTCTATAGTTTGATAGATAATTTCTAATTCAGCTTTCAGATCTTTTGGCTTAATTAATTCGGCAATTTTCTGCGAAATTTCCTCTGAAGTAAATGTGCCGTAAATTTTCTTAACCAGATTTTCCTGCTCCTCTTTCGGTTTCTCAACCTCCAGTAAAGCTTCTTCGTAAACCGATTTCAAAACATGTTCTCTTCCGGTTTCTTTCAACAAAGCTACAGTTGCATTAAAGGCAACGAATTTATCCAGAATGGCCATATCAATACCATAACAATCCGGATAACGAATTTGCGGTGCCGATGATACCACCACTATTTTCTTAGGCTCAAGTCTGTCTAATATTCTTAAAATACTTTGCTTTAAAGTAGTACCACGAACAATACTGTCATCCAGCACCACTAAATTATCCTGACCTTTTCGTACAGTACGGTAAGTTATATCATAGCCCAAACTCCCCATGGTGTCGCGGGTTTCATCGTTGGTAATGAATGTGCGTTGCTTAGCATCTTTTAAAACCACTTTATGAATCCGCGGCTGAAGTGAAAGTATTTTACTTAACTGCGGTTCGGCAACAGCGGTTCCTAATTTTAAAATTTCAGTGGCTTTGAATTTATTCAGATAATCATCCAAACCTTCAATAAGTCCGCCAAATGCCACTTCTGCGGTATTTGGAATGTAACTGAATACGGTATTTTCAATATCGTAATTTACAGATTTTAAAACATGTGGTACTAAATAACGGCCGAGATCTTGCCGCTCTTTGTAAATTTCACCATCGTTACCGCGCGAAAAATAAATACGCTCGAACGAGCAGGCCTTTTTTTCCAAAGCCGGAATGATCTCCACTTCGCTAAAAGTTCCGTTCTTCTTGATAATTGCGGCATGCCCGGGTTTTAGTTCGTGAACCAATTCAAATGGAGCATTGAACACCGTTTGAATAACCGGTCTTTCACTTGATACCACTGCAACTTCATCATCTACATAATAATACGCCGGACGAATTCCATTTGGATCACGCAATACAAAAGCATCGCCATGCCCTATCATTCCTGCCATTACATAACCGCCATCCCAGCGCTTGCTGCTTTCAATTAAAATGGAAGCAACATCAATATTTTCCTGAATTTGTTTAGAGATTACGATGTTGGTAGCTCCGGTTTCCTTGAATTGGCGGAATAAGCGATCATTCTCTTTATCTAAAAAGTGACCGATCTTCTCCATAA
>JANYIQ010000205.1 GCA_025362575.1 Bacteroidia bacterium | reverse complement strand
TCTTCATTCTCTAACATGAATAATCCCCAGCTATCCTTAGCTTCAATTATTGGTTTTACCTGCAGCGATTGTTTGCTTAATAGAACCTTTGAAACGCTTTCGGCACGTTTTTGCTGTAATTTGCTATTAGCAACAGAATCTCCTTCAATGGACGAGTAAGCATAAATATATAATCCTTCAATAATAAAATCAGGTTCATTCAAAGCATTAATTAAAGGTTGAATATCCTCGTTCTTGAATTCAAATTTATTTTTTGCAAAAGGGATGGTGAAGTTTATGATGTTACTTTCCGACTTAGGTTCAAAAGGCGGTTTCAGTCCTTTAGTCTCATCAAAAGGCAAAATTCCTATTGGTGTGTTACTTTCAGGATCACTGTTCTCCATATAACCTCGGGTAACGGTTCGGCAAATATGACCATCTTGAACAACAACCAAATTCAATTCATAAGGGCCGGTAATTTTCGGATCGATCTTACCCATCTCTACCTCTAATTTATTTATACGCACTTTGCGTTTCGCCTTTTTATCTGGTTTAATTAAATTCTTCGAAAATAATTTGTCCTTATAAACCACTTTATTCATTATACCCTTACTGTAAAGGTTATTATCCATGATGTTATATTCCGGTTTCTCGTACTGTGCGCGCTGAACAATATCAACCGCCAGACCATCTTTCGGTTTTTTCAATAATTTTTTCAGTTCCTTAATGTTTCCGTATTTCAGATAGATCTTCCCGTTGCTAACGTAAAGCCCTTGCTGTAACACATCGTATTTCTTCCATTTCGGACAATTCTTACAGGATTTCTGATCAGGTTCCTTTAATTTTTTTGCTTTGGTGTTGAATGGGATCGCTAATTCTTTTTTATGTTCGAGTCCGTCGTTCTTGATATCGTAACCACCGAAGATCGCGGATACGATTACTTTTTTTCCTTCTTCTGAAATATTCAGACCAATACCTACCAGAACATATTTAGGATTTAAAAGAACAGGGATGTCTTTTTTATTACTTTCCCACTTGTTGTATATAAATTTAGCAATGTCGTCGGTTTTATAATTTTCACGCCCTTTGCTTATCGGCGCATTCATCATGATCTCTTCACCTTTTTTAGTGGCGCCAACTTCTTTTAACTGTTTCTGTGTTTTTTTTACTTCCGGCTTTGGCTGACCTTTACCGTCGAAATCTCCGGCGCTGTTCATGGCTGCATTGGTTAGCATTTCGCTAATTTCAACAGTATCCAGACCTTTACTCTTTCTAAATTTATTGATCTCAACCATTAAGCATTTCGGGAGCTCTTCGGGATTGAAATTACCATCGCTGATAAATACACTTTTTTTCTGTGCGTTCAAATTCCAGCCAAAGGCAACTAAAAGAAGGAGTATTAAATATCGTTTCATACACATAGTTGAAACAATAATACTAAAAAAAAAATAGAAAAGGAAGGAATAATGCTGTTAACAATGAATTAACAGGAAAAGCCTAGTTTTCCTGCAATCCGCGGCCTGTTTTCTCGATCTGACCGGTAGATTTAAGGTCGGCAATGATCTTATCCAATACCCCATTTACAAAAGTTTTGCTGGCAGGAGTACTGTATTCTTTAGAAATATCAATGTATTCGTTCAAAGACACTTTAATTGGAATATTGTGAAGGTGAGTGATCTCTGCCATTGCCATTTTCATCAATAGAACGTCCATGCTCGCAATACGCTCCAGTTCCCAATTCTTAGTGTGGGTCTGGATCAATTCTTCGTATTGTTTGCTGTACAAGATGGTTTTCTCAAATAAAGTAGAAACAAATTTCTTATCATCTTCTTCATCTTTCAACAATGGCATTAATTTGAATTTACCATCAAAGGTTTCAAAATTACGGATCACAGAATTGAAAGCAACAAAAGAATCGTCAGTCCAGTGAATGTTTTTTTCTTCCAAAGTATGTGTTAACAGATCGTGCTCACTTAAAAAATCAACGATGAGATTCACTAAAAATTCTCGATCCTCTTTTACACTATGCTCTGTAGATGAAATGTATTCTTTGTATAGGTCTGTTTGACGGATCTCCGTATATAATTTACGAACCAGATCAAAATCGGTTTGCCAGGAAACTTTTTGCTTTTCAATTTCCTTTTTCAGATCCTTATTATCAGTTAAGGCCACTAATAAAGAATTGTTCACGAATTTCAAATTCGGATTTAATTCTTCGGAAGTAGGAAGGTATTTATTCTTTTGCTCGTCAATCACCAGATAAGCCGTGTGATGCAGATCGATGAATAAGGCGAGAATGTGAAGGTACAGGTGATGAATTTTATCTAAACTCTTAAATAATTCCTTTTCAAAAAATGCTACATCGGCATTCTCATGCTGAAAGAACGAGTACAACATTTGCATGACCTTGATACGGAGAAAACGACGATTAAGCATAAAGAACGAGTTATGAGTTATGAACTATAAATTATAAGTGTTGTTTAGTTGTTTAGTTGTTTAGTTGTTTAGTTGTTTATATTCTTTCAGTTACTGATTTTTATTCTTCACTTATCTCTTATCACTTATCTCTTATCACTATAACACAGCGTTAATTCTGGCAATTGATTCCAAACGTTTCTCGGCCAAACGAATAGCTGCCAAATAGGTTGGAATATTCTCTTGCTTTGATAACTGAAATAAATTCCAGGTTGTTTCGTAAATTTTTTCGGCATGTGCCAAAGCGCGCTCGCGGTTATAACCTTCGAGTTCGTAATACACGTTTATGATACCGCCCGCGTTCACAACAAAATCGGGAGCATATAAAATACCTTTTTGTTTTACCATTTCACCGTGCTTCTTTTCATCAGCTAACTGATTGTTGGCAGCGCCGCAAATGATCTTGCATTTTAAACGACCAAGAGTATCATCATTTACCGATGCACCTAAAGCGCATGGAGCATAAATATCAATATCCAGATCAAACATTTTATCAGCTGCAACTGCTTCGGCTTTGTATTTTGTAACTGCATTTTTTACACGCTCATCACTGATATCATTCACATAAACTTTTGCGCCTTCTTTTGTTAAGTGCTCTACTAAACTTTCTCCAACGTGACCAATCCCCTGTACCAATACTTTTTTACCGGATAAGCTATCGCTGCCCCAGGTTTCTTTAGCACTTGCTTTCATGCTTACGTAAACACCGTATGCTGTAACAGGACTAGGATCACCGCTTCCGCCCATGTTCTCAGGCAAGCCGCTAACGTGTTCCGTTTCCATGTGAATGATCTCCATGTCACGGGAACTCATTGCTACGTCTTCCGCAGTAATATATTTTCCGCCTAAGCTGTCAACGAATTTTCCGAAACGACGAAGCAAGGCTTCTGATTTTATTTTTTTAGAATCGCCAATGATAACAGCTTTACCACCACCCAAATTCAATCCCGCAACAGACGACTTGAAGGTCATACCACGTGATAAACGCAATACATCGTTCAATGCTTCCATTTCGTTATTGTAATTCCACATGCGGGTTCCACCCAAAGACGGACCAAGAATTGTATTATGAATTGCGATTATAGCTTTTAAACCGGTTGCATTGTCGTTACAAAAAACAACTTGCTCGTGATTGTTCTGCATCATCTGCGCAATAACAGGATTCTGCGCTAACTGTGTATCTTTAATGTCTTTAACTTCCATAACAAATTAATGAGAAGCAAATGTAGCTTTATTTTTAATCCGTCAAAATTTAATTGTGGGCTAAAAAGCCCTATTAATCTAATAAAGCGCCCATTTTGGGAGTCCTAAAACAAATGAAAAAATTGTTAAATTATTGCTTGAGAATAAATATATCCAAACACACAAAAACGCTGAAAACTACGCTAGCTATGCCATTGGTGGTCATGAAGGCTAGGTTTACACGACTCAGATCGTTAGGTTTTACAATTAAATGCTGGTAAACAAGCAGGCTGATAAAAATAACG
>JANYIQ010000127.1 GCA_025362575.1 Bacteroidia bacterium | reverse complement strand
GGTACTTTAATAAGCATGGCGTTGATGTCAGAAGTTTGAGATACCCAGGTTTAATAGGTTGGAAATCGGCCCCTGGAGGCGGAACTACCGATTATGCTGTACATATATTTTATGAAGCTCTAAAAAACAGCAAATACGAGTGTTTTTTATCGGAAAATACCACTTTACCGATGATGCACATGGAAGATGCCATAAGGGCCACAATAGAATTAATGCATGCCCCTGGCGATCAAGTTAAGATCAGAGGGGCATATAATTTGTCGGGATTAAGCTTCGATCCTAAGCAAATAGCCGACGAGATCCGCAAGCACATTCCGAGCTTTGAAATAAACTATAACCCTGATTTTAGGCAAGTTATAGCTGATAGTTGGCCTGCTTCCATCGATGATTCTGAGGCAAGATCTCAATGGGGCTGGAAAGAACATTACGATCTTCCCAAACTGGTTGAAAATATGCTGAGCAACATAAAGCAAAAAAATGCTAAATAATTCTTCCTTCCTGTAACCATTTTTCCTTGCCAAGCGTACAATAAGGTGTATTAAAACTTATTTGTATATTTATCGACTAAAAGCCAAGTTTTATCTAAAACACGTTTTTTAAGCATTTATTATTTTGTATATTTGGAAAAGAAGCATGAAAAAATTTACATTTATATTAATTCTTATTTATTCTATCAGTCACGCACAATCTCAAACTTACGAGTTGGGTGGGGCAATGGGTAAGGATACTTTTAACCTTGTAGATGCTACAGGTAAGAAGCAGGGTAAATGGATCATCAGAGGTAAACACAAACCTGGTACTTGCTACGCTCCTGATCAAAAAGCTGAAGAAGGAAAATATACAGATAATCGTAAAACCGGAATCTGGATTGAATATTACTGTAACGGAAATCTTAAAAATAAATTAACTTTCGTTAATGGTCGCCCTGATGGATATGCTATCATGTATAACGACAGCGGAAGGATTTCTGAAGAAGGAACATGGAAAGCAAACCGTTGGGTTGGTCCTTACAAATTATATTACGATAACGGACAGGTTCAGCACGAGTTTGCATTTAACGCTGCAGGTAAACGTGAAGGCCCTCAGAAATATTTCTACGATAATGGTGCTACCGCTATTGAAGGAAATTTCGTTAACGGTAAAGAAAGTGGGATAATTAAAGAATTTTACGAGAACGGAGATCCAAAAGCAGAGAAGAACTTTGCCGACGGTAATGTTGACGTAGCTTCGATAAAAGAATTCCAGCCTAAAAAACCAATTGCTAAAAAATCTGAAGTTGCAGCTGATAACGCTCCAAAAATAACTGTTAAGGCTGACGAAAAGCCAAACGAGGCAGTTGCTTCTAAAGGTCCGCTTATCTTAAATGGTCAACACACTTTATACAATAGAGGCAAGCAAATTACCAAAGACGGTGAATTCAAAGACAATCGTTTAATGAATGGCAAAGCTTACATTTATGATGATAACGGTATCTTAATGAGAGTTTCTGTGTACAAGAACGGTGTTTACGTTGGCGATACACAAGTTGAGAATTAAACCTTTTATTTAAATAATATTAAAAGACGGCAATGCCGTCTTTTTTTTTTATGTATTTATTCCTTTCTTTGATACAATTATGAATACCGATCTGCATTTATACAATACGCTTACCCGTAAAAAAGAAAAATTTACACCCATAAATCCAGGATTTGTTGGTATGTACGTTTGCGGACCAACCGTTTATAGCGATGTGCATTTAGGTAATTGCCGTACTTTTATTTCGTTCGATATTATTTACCGTTACCTTATTCATTTAGGATATAAAGTACGCTATGTTCGTAATATTACGGATGCGGGTCACTTAGAAGGTGATCGCGATGAAGGCGATGATAAGTTCGCTAAAAAAGCCAAACTGCTTCAGGTAGAGCCAATGGAGATCGTACAAAAATACACGGTAGGCTTCCGCGAAGTAATGACCCTTTTTAATACACTGCCGCCAAGCATTGAACCAACTGCAACCGGGCACATTATTGAACAACAAGAGATCACAAAAAAGATTATTGAAAATAAATTTGCTTACGAAATAAACGGAACCGTTTATTTTGACGTTGAAAAATTTTCGAAGACCAACAATTATACAGAACTCACCAATAGAAAATTAGAAGATCTTTTAGAAGGTACACGTGAGTTAGATGGACAAGATGAGAAAAAAGGAAGATTGGATTTTGCCTTATGGATAAAAGCTAAACCTGAGCATTTAATGAAATGGCCAAGTCCTTGGGGAGTTGGGTTTCCGGGATGGCACATTGAGTGCTCCGCGATGAGTACAAAATATTTAGGGGAACAATTCGATCTGCATGGTGGCGGAATGGATCTGCAAGCCACGCATCACACAAACGAAATTGCACAGAACATTGCCTATTGCGGAAAAAGCCCGGCCAATTACTGGATGCACACCAACATGCTTACCGTTGGCGGAGCACGCATGAGCAAAAGTGCAGGCAATAGTTTTTTACCAATGGAATTATTGGTTGGCGATCATCCACTTTTATCAAAAGGCTACAGCCCAATAGCAGTAAGGTTT
>JANYIQ010000090.1 GCA_025362575.1 Bacteroidia bacterium | reverse complement strand
AATTTATCCGGCGTAAAAATGACAACATCGTTCAATAAACTGAATGAGGTAGAACCAATATTGAATAAAAATTTCACCTTATTTAATTTAAGTGATGAACTTAGATCTTATGTAAAGGAATTTCCCGCTGTTAACAGTTTCTTCGCCAATTATGCTGTTTCAGCCGGCGCCAACACTCTACTCTTTCAGAAAATTGGAGCAGTTGAAACAGAAAACCCTGTTCTTGTTTTTAATGATAACAGCGGTCAAAAAGTTGGTTTCTTTTTTGGAGATGGTTTATGGAGATGGAAACTAAGAGATTATGCCGATCACGACAATAATAATTTATTTAACGAACTAATAAATAAAACAGTTCAGTACTTATCCGTAAAAGCTGATAAAAGTTTTTTCAGGATCTTCACTAAAAAAATAATCACCGAAAACGAAGCCATTGAATTTAACGCCGAAGTTTACAACAAAAGTTATCAGTTAATCACAGAGCCTGAAGTAACGGTTAATCTCACCGACGAAGCCGGTAAACAATATAATTATACTTTAAGCAAAGGAACAAACTCCTATTTTATAGAAGCAGGATTATTTGCGCCCGGAGAATACAAATACAAAGCCAACGTAAAAGTTGACGGAGAATTGTTCGTGCAGAACGGACTGATAACCGTGAAAGCAATTGTTGCCGAGAAAATAAATACAGTAGCCGATCATGCTCTGCTATTCCAAATAGCCAATAAAAGCGGCGGGAAATTATTTTATCCAAACCAAATAAAAGAATTGGAACAAACTTTATTGAACAATGAATTAATAAAACCTGTTACCTATACGCAAAAACAATTGAGTGACTTTATTGACCTGAAATGGATCTTCTTTTTGATCTTAGGATTACTTTCAATTGAATGGTTCTTAAGAAAACGGAACGGAACTATTTAGTTGAGAGTTCGGAGAAAGTAAAACTATTTCTTTAGTTTTCGGGCGATCTCTTTATCTCCCTCACGTTTTTTAATTGACTCGCGTTTATCAAACTCTTTCTTACCTTTTGCGATCGCAATTTCTAACTTAGCATACCCACTATCGCTTATGAATAAACGCACAGGAATAACCGTTAAACCCTGATCCTTCAGTTTTTTACTGATCTTATTCACTTCTGCCTTATTCAACAGTAATTTACGCTCACGATTAGGTTCATGATTATAATGAGTACCTTCCGAATACTCTGTAATGTGCATGTTCTTTATATACAGCTCGCCATTTTTAAAATAGCAGTAGCTGTCTGATAAACCAGCCTTACCTTCACGTATCGATTTGATCTCAGTTCCGGTAAGGATCATGCCTGCTGTATAATTTTCTAAAAACTGATAGTCAAATCGAGCCCGGCGGTTTTCAATGTTTATCTTATTAAGTATCTTAGCCACAAATACAAATATACTAATCCCCATGCAAATTACAGCGGTAGAGTTAATTAAAGCCGGCACAAAAGACATTAAAACAATTTCTGAGCTGGCAGATATCATCTGGCATCAGCACTATTCATCCATTATCAGCATCAAACAGATCACCTACATGCTAGATATGATGTACAATGAAGAGGCTCTGCAAAAACAAATGGGTGAAAAAGCGCATACATTTTACCTGATCAGAAAGGGTGATGCTAACATCGGATTCATTTCGGTAAGTGAAGTTGAAAACATGAGGAACAGTTATTTCATCCATAAATTTTACATTCTTCAGGATATTGCTTCCAAAGGAATTGGCACAATTGCATTTAATGAACTATTGGATCTATTGAAACCCGAAGAATTAAGATTAACCGTTAACCGCCAGAATTTCAAATCCATTAATTTTTATTTTAAGAATGGGTTTAAGATCGAAAGTGTTGCCGATTTTGATATCGGAAATGGATACGTAATGAATGATTTTGTGATGGTATGGAAGAAGTAGAATGCAAGGGTGACCTTCGACAAACTCAGTCACCGACTTCTCTCGAAATGAACCTGCTGGGTGGTTAAGCCTGTCAAAACCACAATGTAAAAATCTATCCTAACTTTTCAGACAACTCCTCCCAACTCTTCATTTCTTTTTCAAGTTGAGATTTTAATGAATTGTATTTATCAAAAAAGGCCTTATCGTTGACCAATTGATTGTATGTTTCGGTATTGGATAATTTTTCGTCACAGGTTTTAATCTCTCTTTCCAGACGTTCAATTTCCTCTTCCACCTTTTTTATCTGATTGCGAATTTTCTTTTGCTCCTGCTCTTTTGGGTCTGCTTCTTGTTTTTGCTTTGGCTGAACAACTTCTTTCTTAGCTCCAAGATCCACTTTCTTATCTAAGTCCAGCTCGTTCAAACGTTCTACCTTACGCAATTCCATGAATTCCTCAATGCCGCCTAAATGCTCTTTCACATGACCATCTCTGAATTCGAACAAACGTGTACACATGCCTTTCATGAAATCCCTGTCGTGACTTACCATCACAATGGTTCCTTCATAATCCATCAAAGCCTGTTTCAAAATTTCTTTCGAACGAATATCCAAGTGATTCGTGGGCTCATCTAACAATAATAAATTATATGGCTCTAATAATAATTTGCATAAAGCTAATCTTCCGCGCTCTCCCCCGCTCAGTACTCTTACTTTCTTTTCAATGTCATCCCCGCTGAATAAAAAAGCCCCCAATAAATTTCTTACGCGTTTACGGATATCTCCTGCAGCAAGATCATCAATGGTTTGGAAAACTGTTTTATCAGTATCCAGTTTTTCTTCCTGATCCTGTTCAAAATATCCCATTAAAACTCCATGACCCAACTTTACTTCACCTTCGAACTGAATTTTGCTGGCTATCATTTTCATCATGGTTGATTTACCTTCGCCGTTACGCCCAACAAATCCGATCTTCTCGCCTTTTGCGATTATAAAATCGGCATCCGAAAAAATTCTTTTCTCACCATATTTTTTTCCTGCATGCTCAGCTGTAATTACAATTTTACCGCTATGTGCAGGAGGTGGGAAACGGAAATACATTGCTGCATTATTATCTTCATCAATTTCCACTCGCTCCATTCGGTCGAGTTTTTTAATTAAAGATTGTGCAAAAGAAGCCTTACTTGCTTTTGCTCGATATTTATCGATCAACACTTCTGTTTGATCAATTATCTTCTGTTGATTTTTCGCTGCATTTTCCTGCTGTTCTTTACGCTCAGCACGCAACACTAAATAATGTGAATAATTCGTTTTGTAATCGTAAATTTTTTGGTTCACAATTTCAATGGTACGTTTGGTGATGTTATCTAAAAATGTTTTATCGTGACTGATCAACACCACTGCACCCGAAAATGTTTCCATGAATTCTTCCAGCCACTGAATTGCTTCAATGTCTAAGTGGTTGGTAGGTTCATCCAGCAATAAAACATCAGGCTTTTGCAGTAATAATTTTGCCAGCTCAATGCGCATGCGCCAGCCACCGCTGAATTCAGAGGTTTGGCGTGAAAACTCACCTCTCTCAAAGCCTAAACCTTTTAATATTTTTTCAATTTCGGCTTCCATGTTATCCGCGCCAACAATATCCAAACGATGATTAATATCGGTAAGATCTTCTATCAACTTCATGTACGCATCACTTTCGTAATCGGTACGCGTTTGCAATTGATTATTTATGTCCTCTAATCTGTTTTGTAATAACTGAACTTCCTGATAAGCTGATTCTGTTTCTTCGTAAACTGTTCTGCCATGCTGGTGAGTCATGTCTTGAGGCAAATATCCTATCTTACATTCTTTTGGAATGGAAACTTCTCCTTTGGTAGGATTTTGTTCTCCGGCTAATAATTTAAGCATGGTACTTTTTCCGGCACCGTTCCTTCCGGCCAAACCAATTCGGTCTTTCGGATTTATCAGAAAGGAAATATTATCGAACAAAGGTGTTCCGCCAAAAGCAACTGTTACTGAATTAACCGAGATCATTATTAAAATGATGAATTATGAATGATAAATTTTAAATGCTTGCGGAAATAATTTTTCTGCGTGGTAAATATAGTCAATTATGGGCAAAGAATAAAGGTTTATCTCTATCAAAAAGCCCTAAAAGCAATCGTAATATCACGAATCGGTCGAATTTTGAAAACCCAAGTACGGTTTAGCTAAATAAAAGGTTTGGTAACCTAATAAATTAATTCTTTTCTGTAATGAGTAGAAGGGGCTTTTAAATGAGTAAGGCTTTTTCATTTGAAGCCTTATTTAACTAGTTTTGGTTAAACCTTAAACTAAATTCCATGAAAAAAATTTACAAATCAATTCTCAGTGCAGGAATCTTTTTTGCCTTGAGCAACTCAGTGATGGCGCAAAGCCCAACATTGGTTAAAGACATAAACACGCTCGGAGGTAGTTCAAACCCCGGCACAGGAGTTATGCTTGGTAGTTTTTATTATTTTTCTGCCAACGATGGCATTGCAGGTGCAGAGCTTTGGAAAACAGACGGAACACTTGCCGGAACAACCATGGTAAAAGATATTAATGCCGGTAATAACGGTTCCAATCCTTTCGGTCTGGTAGTACTTGGAACCAATATTTATTTCTCAGCAAACGACCCTATTAATGGGACCGAAGTATGGAAGAGTGATGGAACAACAGCCGGTACAGTTTTACTTAAAGACATTAATACCGGTACAGTAACTTCTAACCCGCAAGGCTATATTGTTATGGGAACCAACATCTATTTTTCTGCCAATGACGGAACTAACGGTCAGGAATTATGGGTGACTGATGGAACAACTGCAGGGACAGTTCTATTAAAAGATATAAATGCAGGCGCAACAGCTTCGTCGCCGGGAACATTTACCGTAATGGGAACAAATGTTTATTTTAATGCAACAACTGCTGCTGCAGGAGCTGAATTATGGAAAACAGATGGTACACTTGCCGGAACTGTTCTTGTAAAAGATATTCGTGCTGGCGCAACCGGTTCAAATGCGTTTGGTTTTGTGATAATGGGAACCAATTTATATTTCCAGGCTAACGATGGCGTTGCGGGTATAGAATTATGGAAAAGTGATGGTACACTTGCAGGAACTGTTTTAGTAAAAGATATTTTTGCAGGCGCTACAAATTCAAGCCCGTCAGGTATTAAGGTTATGGGTACCAACATTTATTTTAGTGCTGCGGATGCCGCAGGCGGAACTGAATTATGGAAAAGTGATGGAACGCTTGCAGGAACTGTTTTAGTGAAAGATATTTTTGCAGGGGCATCTAATTCAAATCCATCCAGCATTTGTGTGATGGGTGCCAATATTTATTTTTCTTCTAACGACGGTATTGTTGGTCAAGAATTATGGAAAAGCGACGGAACAACTGCCGGAACAACTTTATTAAAAGATATTAATACAGGCACATTAAGTTCAAGTCCGCAAAACATCACCATGATGGGAGCAAATTTATACATGACAGCCAACGATCCCATTAATGGTTCTGAATTATGGAAAAGTGATGGTACTGCAGGAGGAACTGTTTTAGTAAAAGATATTTATGCCGGAGTTTCAGGCGGATTTCCGTTTAATTATTTTGTTAACGGCTCTACTTTATATTGCGTAGCTAATAACGGCGTTGCAGGAAGTGAACCATGGAAAAGTGATGGAACAACTGCAGGTACTGTATTGATAAAAGATATTAATAACGGAACAGCAGCTGCCTTTCCTCAAGGATTTACAATAATGGGAAGCAATTTTTATTTTTCTGCTTTTGATGGTATTGATGGTCAGGAAATATGGAAAAGCGATGGAACAACAGCCGGCACATCTTTATTGAAAGATATTAATACCGGTGTAGCAAGTTCAAATCCTTTTGGTTTTACCACAATGGGAAGCAATGTTTTTTTCTCAGCTAATGATGGTACAAATGGTGCCGAATTATGGGTAACTGACGGAACAATGGCAGGAACAATAATGCTGAAAGATATTAATACAGGAACTTTAAGTGCTAGCCCATCGGGTTTTATTGCAATGGGAGGTAATATTTATTTTAGTGCTACCACAGCAGCAGCCGGTGCCGAATTATGGAAAAGTGATGGTACACTTGCAGGAACTGTTTTAGTGAAAGACATCAATCCCGGAGCAACAGGCTCAGGTCCTACTACATTTACAGTGCTGGGAACAAAAATTATTTTCAATGCCAATGACGGTGTTGCTGGTACAGAACCATGGATAAGTGATGGTACAACTGCAGGAACTGTTCTATTAAAAGACGTTAATGCCGGTGCAACTGCTTCTAATCCGTATTTGTATAAAGTAATGGGAAGTAATGTTTATTTTGGAGCAACTACTGCTGCTAACGGAGCTGAAATGTGGAAAAGTGACGGAACAACTGTAGGTACTGTTTTACTAAAAGACATCAATCCGGGTGCCACAAGCGGAAGCCCTGCCAGTACTGCTGTTTCTGGCGTTAACCTATATTTCAGCGCTAACGACGGAGTAACCGGCGCAGAATTATGGCAAAGTGATGGAACAACTGCAGGTACTGTTCTTTTAAAAGATATTAATACAGGAACGGTGAGTTCAAGTCCCGGACTTATTAGCGTTTTAGGCACTAACCTTTATTTCATGGCAACAGATGTTGCTAACGGTGGCGAGCTTTGGAAAAGTGATGGAACAGCTGCAGGAACTGTTTTGTTGAAAGATATTCAGCCGGGCGCTACGGGTTCTTTCCCGAATCAAATTACAGTAATGGGCTTTAATATTTATTTTACAGCAAACAACGGAACAACCGGAACTGAATTATGGCAAAGTGACGGAACTACTGCCGGAACAGTTGCTTCGGGGGATATTTATCCAGGCATTAACGGCTCTAACCCTCAGAGCATTATTGCCATGGGGTCTTCAGTTTATTTTCAGGCTACTGATGGGTATATTGGTCAGGAACTTTGGGGATATACACCAAACGTTACTTCTGTTTCAACAATTAAAGCTACCGAATCTAACGGTTTGATTGTTTACCCCAACCCAAGTTCGGATGTAGTTTACATCAAAATCGATAAAAATTCAAAAGGTATTGTTTCCATTTTTGACATTACAGGCAAATTACTGATCAAAAATAATTTGAAGGAAACAGAGATGAATCCAATCAATACCTCGAGTCTAAATACTGGAATTTATTTAATTCGTGTTGCCGATGAAAACGGTATTGAATTAGGGACACAGAAATTAGTGATTGAAAAATAATCTGATTTGATTTCTATTATTAAAAGGCTTCAGAAATTTCTGAGGCCTTTTTTATATCAGCATCCCGGCAATAGTTGCCGACAAATAAGAAGCCAGCGTACCACTTATCAAAGCACGAATGCCCAGTTTAGCTAAGTCGCTTCTGCGTTCGGGTGCCAATGCCCCTATTCCACCAATTTGCATGCCCACTGAAGAAAAATTAGCAAAACCGCAAATAGCAAAACTCACTATCAATAATCCTTTTTCGCTTAATGGAACCGCCAGTTTATGCGTTAAGGTATCGAAAGCTACAAATTCATTGATCGTTAGTTTTTGTCCCATTAAAGTTGCCACTGTTTGCACATCGGCCTCAGGCACGCCCATGCACCATGCCAATGGATAAAACAATTTTCCGAAAATATAATCAAGCGAAAAACCGGTGAATATTTTCCCGAGACCATAATTCACTAAAGCGATCAGCGCAATAAATCCTATCAGCATGGCAATTACATTCACTGCAATTTTCATTCCGTCGGCCGCGCCATGCGAAATGGCATCGATAATATTCGTGTACGGACTCTTCACTTCCAACGTCACTTTTCCTTTAGTTTGCGATTCTTCGGTTTCGGGATAAATAATTTTTGAGATCACCAATGCCGCAGGAGCTGCCATTAAACTCGCGGTGAGTAAATATTCTGCTTTGGCACCCATATTCACATATACAATTAATATTCCACCGGCAATGCAAGCCATGCTTCCTGCCATGGAAGAGAGTAATTCGCTCTTGGTCATGGTTGGTAAATACGGGCGGATCATCACCTGTGCTTCAACCTGACCAACAAAAGCGCTCGCAATATTACTTAATGCTTCAGCACCGCTAACACGCATCACAAAATTCATAGCACGTGCAATTAAGGCTACTACTTTTTGCATGAAACCAATGTGATATAAAATGGCGACAAGAACGCAAACAAAAATTATTGTTGCGGTAACTGTAAATGCAAAAACAAAAGTATGCGGTGTACCGAAACCCTTTGAAGCGCCATCGTGCGTATCAACCATAATTCCGCCGTAAGCAAAGGCCGCGCCTTGAGTGGCAAACTGTTCGATCTTTCCCATGCCGCGACCAAGCAAAGCGAAGAAATTAGTTATGGGTGTAACTTTTAAAACAAGAAGGGCAATGATGGTTTGCAGCGCCAATCCGCTTAACACCAAACGGTAATTAATGGCTTTGCGATTGTTAGATAACAAAAATGCTATTCCAAAAATAACTACAATACCTATAAGCCCTGTAAATCTTTCCATTAAAAAATACTTTGCGAAGGCAAGTTACAAAAATAGTTTAGCCACAGATTACACAGATGCCACGGATTTCTTAACAACTTATGATTAGAATTTTATTGCCCTTCTCTTTTCATATATGCTAATCTTTGTCATCCGTGGCGCCAAAAACCTAAAATTCAAATAAAACCTGTAACTAAAATTAGTATTAGTTATTAAACCACAGATAGCACAGATTTCTTATTAGACTTTCAAAATATTTACCACAGTATCTGTGCTAATTCGTGTAATCAGTGGCTAAAAAAATTAAAATCGTAAACTATTCTGTAACTAAAATTATTATCAGCTATTATAAGTTCAAACCAAGGAGGTAAAAATGAAGTTCCCCACAAAAAAAGTAATTGCATTATGTTTGATCGCAGCAATTACTCAGGCAAAAACAAAGGTGAGCATTGACAAAGCATTGCAAAACCATTTGATAAAAGCAGAAGTGATCTGCAAAGGCGGCTTAAGTGTAGATTATAAAATAAAAAATCAAACCAGGGATTCTCTGCAAATTACTATACCCGCAGGCTGGCGAATGAATTCCGTGAAAGAAGAATATCAGGATATTTTAGTCACGCACGAACAAATTCTTGCCTTACAAAAAGATCAGCAAAAAACATTTGTGATAAAAGGGTATTGCTGTGAAGCTGATCATTCGGGACCTGTGAAAGGAGCTAAATATGAATTCGGGAAAATTGCTGAATTAAAATTGAACTTGCTGGCTTCCTATATCAATACGCATCCGCTTGACGAGAATACAGAACAATATGCAGTTTGGGCCGTTAGCAATAACAAAGCTACAGCAAATATTACAGGCGCGAACGACTCTCTGATCACTCCACTTCGCAATTTTGTGGCCACTATAAAAGACGAACCCATTCCCTGGTACACTTTGCAAAAGCGCGTGAAAATAAATAACTATGGCGATATACAGGAGCATCCCATTAATTTAAAAGCCAAGGTAAATTACAATGTAAATAAAACCTGTTACGCTTATTTTTTCGTCACCGATTCGCTCGGAAAAAAAGTTGGAGTTATAACAGGGCAATGGGTTAATCCGGGAACAAATGAATATGCTGTGAATGTAAATTTGAAAGAATTTAAAAAAGGCAAATACAAAATTGTTCTGGCAAGCGAAAACGAAGAGTTCATTAACAAAGAGTTCGAAATTTGATGGCTTTCCGGCGGCTTTTTTCGGCAATTGCCTTCCAAAAAGGCTTTCCGCTTCAATCCCTCGCGCTTCTTCTCAGGAAAATATTTCTTTGTCAAAGAAGGAGCGTGAGGGATTAAGCCATTGTTTGAGCTCTTTTTTGCGTCGTGAAACAGAGCAAAAAAAGCGAGTGGCGCAAGCCCGACCCACAGGGGCACGCCCATATACAATACTTTATAAATTTGCTTCATTTTACTGCCAATTTGTTTATACCCTTGTATAATTTAAAGTTCTATATATCAATTATTTACAATGTTTTTTGTAGGCTTTGAACTTTTAATGATTTTTATCGTTGTAAATCGGAATTTTTTCTTTTCTTTTGCAGAAAATTGATTGTAACGATTAAACAATAAAATCAGAATTATAAAATGTATTGGACTTTAGAATTAGCATCATGGTTAGAAGATGCACCCTGGCCTGCAACAAAAGATGAATTGATCGATTTCGCCATGCGCTCAGGTGCGCCTATGGAAGTAATTGAAAACTTACAGGAAATGGAAGATGAAGGGGAAGCTTATGAAACGATCGAGGAGATCTGGCCCGATTATCCGAGTAAAGACGACTTCTTTTTTAACGAAGACGAGTTTTAATTACCATCAAAAAATTGAAAGAACCATCCGCGAACCGGGTGGTTTTTTTATTTCACAAAATCACTGAGAAACCGAAGCCCTTTTCAAACGATCATTAATAGCCAAGCCCAAACCGTTATTTGGAACATAAGAACAAACAATGACCTCCACATCAGCTTCATCTAATTTTCGCAAAGAAGAAAATAAATTGGCAGCAGCTTCATTTAAATTTCCGCTCTCAGAAAGATTAATTAAAAAACTATTTTGATAAGAAGTAGGCGTTTTTCCAAAAGCAAGAATGCCTATCTTTTTATTCTGATATTTCTCCAATAATTTTTCCGTATCTCCAATGTATAAAGGTTTAGTTGGCGCATAATGACTTTTTAATTGGCCGGGAGTCTTTGGATCGTCTGATGAATTAATTTTTAATTCCACTTTACCTACAACTTCTTCGATCTCGTTAAGCGGCAATCCGCCCAAGCGATACACACAGATTTTTCCGTTCTCCATTCCAACAATTGTTGATTCCAGTCCCACTTCACAATTTCCTCCATCCAAAATATAACTGACTTGGTTGCCCAATTGCTTATTAACGTGTTCGGGTGTGGTAGGACTTATATACCCAAACGGATTTGCGCTAGGTGCTGCTAAGGGAAAGTCGAGCTGCTCTAATAATTGTAAAGTAAGCTCATGATCAGGAACCCTCACTGCCACATTTTGTAATCCTGATGTTACCAGATCCGGAATGATCTGTTTTTTTGGCAATAAAAGTGTTAATGGTCCTGGCCAAAAGGACTTTGCGAGCAGCTCCAAAGGCTGCGGAAAATCATTTACATAGCTTTTTGCACTGTTAAATGAATCTACATGAATGATCAATGGGTCGAAAAAAGGCCGTTTTTTAGCCTCAAAAATGGCTGCTACGGAGCTCGCCTCCAAAGCGTTTGCTGCCAGGCCATATACCGTTTCTGTGGGTATGGCCACTAACTTGCCGGCCTTTAAAAATTCCTTGGCTTTTAATATGTCTTTTCCTACCTCTGCCACTCTGTAAAATTAAGAATATAAAGCCAAAAAAGTTTATATTTGTTTACAGTAAAAAAATGTCGGTAATAACCCTAAAAGATAAACAGTTTAAGCCTTATATCACTTCCGAAAAAATAATGGAAGCTGTGAAGGGCATTGCCGTAAAAATTAATGCCGATCTGAAAAACGAAAAGCCATTATTTTTAGTGGTTCTTAATGGTTCCTTCATGTTTGCCTCTGATCTGTTGAAGGAAATTAATTTTAACTGCGAAATATCCTTCATCAAAGTTGCATCGTATCACGGCACTTCAAGTTCAGGAGTTGTAACTGAACTGATCGGACTTAATGAAGATGTGACGAACAGAACTGTTGTGATATTGGAAGATATTGTGGATACCGGCACCACACTCGAAAAATTAATTACTGTACTTTCTAAAAAAAATATTAAGCAATACAAAATAGCAACCGTTTTTTTCA
>JANYIQ010000080.1 GCA_025362575.1 Bacteroidia bacterium | reverse complement strand
TATTCCACTCGGCAGGACTTGTTTTACGGTTAAAGGTTAAGTTACCGTATTCGTCCAATACTTTGCTTTCAATAATATTGAAAATAAGTTCGGGGTTTACGTTACCACAGTTCCAGCATTCGCTTTCTTCGGCGTTGGCATGAAATACAAGGCGTTTAAAGTAAGATACAGCATCAACAGGGTTACCATAATAAATAGGGTATCCGCCAACGTCTAATATCATTAACTTATCAAACATCTTGAAAATGTCTGACGAAGGCTGGTGAATTACAACGAAAATTAATTTTCCTTTTAAAGCTAATTCTTTTAAAAGGTCCATGATGTTCTCAGAGTCACGTGACGATAAACCTGAAGTAGGCTCATCCACGTAAAGTACAGATGGTTCACGAATTAACTCCAGGCCAATATTCAAACGTTTACGCTGGCCGCCTGAAATCGTTTTTTCTAAAGGAGAGCCAACTTTTAAATCGCGGGTCTCAGTTAAACCTAGGTCCGCTAACAATGAATGACATTTTTTTGAGATCTCGTCATCCGTTAAATTACCGAAACATAATTTTGCGTTATAGAATAAGTTCTGGTAAACCGTTAATTCTTCAATTAAAAGGTCATCTTGTGTAACATGTCCAATAACTCCGGCAACCGCTTCTTTGTCGACGTGAATATTTTTTCCGTTGATCAGAACTGCACCACCGCTGGGCATTTCAACGCCGTTAAGTACGTTCAATAAAGTAGATTTACCGGCACCTGAACCTCCCATGATCCCGATAAGTTTACCACTTTCTTCACGAATGTTGATATTGCGTAAACCAAGTTTTCCGCCTTTGAATTTGTATTCAATGTTCTTTGCTTCGAAGGATATTTTTGCTTTGCTGGCATCTGCCAAAAAACGACCAATGATATCACTGTAATAAATTGGTTTTACTTTCGAACTACGTAAAGAAGAACCTGGTGTTAAAATATGAACGCGTTCTTTGGTGATACCTTGTCCGTTCAATTGTAACTCAATTTTGCCATATATACGCAGTGCGTACATTCCCACGCTGTCGATCTGTATCACACGAACATCATCACTTAATGTATCGCATAAAATATGTTTGCACTGATTGTTGTAACCGTTCTCCTTGCTGTTAATAACAAGGATGTTAGATGCATTAGGAATTTTTTCTGCGGTATCTTCAACAAAAGCTCTTAACTGATCGAACTCAGCAATTGAAATGTTAAAGGTATCGGCCACTGTTGTAACGAATTCGTTTTCTTGTTCAGAAATTTCGTTCGAAGAATAAATGAACTCAAGCAAACGGATAAGCACGATGACTTTCTGAGGCTGTTCAAGCTCCTGATTGATCTGAGTACAGATCTTTAATACTTTAACAGAGTTTAATGAGGTACGTTTTGCAGAACCATCCTTCTTTTTAGAAACCTGATGGTGAGCTTCAAGATACTCATCAAAAATATGAAGGTAAGTATCAACCTGCTCCTGATTTAACTGCTGCTTTAAAAACGATTGTACAATGGCGCGCCCGGTATTATTAACACCATCTACTTTTGCGATGATGGCAAACATTTGCATTAGGGCCCGTAAAATTCGTTCACTCATAAAATTTGTATATTATAGAGGCAATTATTTTTTATTATTAAGACTGTAAAAACATTTTGCGGTTTCGCGTATGTTCTCCGTATCTTGTCTTGTAAATTTAACTTCAAACGTATTAAATATGACCGATGTTAATCCGTTATCTTTTAATGTTGCAACATAGTTTATCTGAACTTCGACTACAAAATAGGGTTCAGGTTTTTTATGATCAACAAGGGTTGCTGTTTTTACAAAAAAACTTTTGCTTCCTGATTTTAATTCGAGCGGGCCTTTATCATCGAATCCGATCTTCTGATTGGGTTTGATCTTTAAAAAGTATTTTCCGTTCTGGTTTAAGAACTGGATACTGCCTCCGTTCTTTAAGCCACAATTAAGCGCGCTAACCGCTACTTTCTGAGCATCACAGGGCTTATAAAGGCTATCACTGATAACCTGATCTTTACATCCTTGTGAAAAAACATAAGTGCTGCAAACTACAAAGAACAGAATATATATTTTTTTTAGCATAGCCTTTTAAAGAAAAAAAGGATAAAGTGTTTAATCTTTATCCTTTCTTTTCGCTCATTCAAGCAAATTACTTTTGTTTAAATCCAATTAATATTACGGCACAACCGGAACCTTGATTACGATTCACATCGATCTGTGCTTCAATAACGCATTCTAATGTAGATTTCACTTTAAAATCCCAATATGGAGAATTTTTGTAATTTCTGTTAGAGAATAATAAATGACGCTCCTGGTCATAAATATTGAAGATCAGATTACCATCATTTGTTCCGCTACACGCAGCGATACGGTAAATGGTCTCACCAAAAAACGTGGTGTGAAATTCTGCAGTTTCTTCTGAGTTTAATAATAGTGAGCGATATTGCTGACCATCAGAAATAAAAGTAGAGATAATGTGCTTAGCGCAAAGATTAGCAATAGTATCGCACTGAGCTTTGGCTGTATTAAGAGAAAGCGCAAAAACAAAAGCGACTATAGTAAGCGATAATTTCTTCATAAATA
>JANYIQ010000078.1 GCA_025362575.1 Bacteroidia bacterium | reverse complement strand
AATACTGATCTCATTTCCCGTGGCGTTAAAATTATCTACACTTAAAGTAATGTCTTTAGTTGGGCCTATCACCTTATTTATCACCCATTGATTAGGATCGACCGTTACGCTCGTTACAGTACCTAAAAGCGCAATGGTATAATTTTCTGTTGTGTTAGAATGCATCACTCTCACAATTGTATCCGGATAACCTGTGCGTGCCAGTTTATATTCAATAGGCGTTATAAATAATGCTACTGATGTTGGTGTTGATGTACTCTGTACTGACTTTAAAAATGCTTTACCGGGCAGTGAGTTCCAGGTAACATTAAAGGTTGGGTAACCCTGACCATAATACCACTGATTAAAAAATTGCGTGAAGTTCATGCTGGTGTATGTTTCCATGTAAGATTTAAAATCAGGAACAGAAGCTGTGCTGTTAGCATAAGCATTTTGAAAGCCTCTTAAACCATTGAACCAGGTTGAATCATTATTAACTACAAATTGAAGTGTGCGGATAATTGCGCCGCCTTTATCATAAGTTAAACGTGAGCTAAAAATTTTATTGGCGTCAACTGTATCATGTCCTACTAAAAAACACATGCCGCCGGGTTGACTCATTACGTTTGTATGCGCCGCATTTAAATTTGGCATGAAGTTCACAGGATCTAAATACTGGGCAACTAAATGCTCGGTATAGGATGCAAATGCTTCATTTATGAAAATATCCTGCCAGCCTTTACAGGTTACATTATCTCCCCACCATTGGTGACCCAACTCATGTGCATCCACATAGAAGTCGAAAGCTCCAATACTGGTCATGGTTTGGTGTTCCATTCCGCCCCCAAATGGCGCCATACAATGTCCGTATTTTTCGTCTTTGAATTTATACATGCCGAATAAATTGCACTCCAATTCCAAGGTCTGTTTTATCTTGTCTAATTGCACTTTTTGTCCGCTTATAAAAGTTGGGCTGACAATTGCATTATCATAAATATAATTTTGAATTAAAATTGAATCGCCGGGTAAATATTGAGGTTTGGCATAAATGTTATACTCTTTGTATTTGGCCACTGCTACTGATATTAAATAATAATCGATCACGTGTTTCGATTTCCACTCGTATCGTTTTTTACTTCCAACCGTAACTACATTTTTCAAAAGACCGTTAGAGCCTGCTTTATTCAAAGAGTCGGTTGTTACAAACACCCACGATGAATCTATCTTATCAGTTAATATTTGTTTACATGGCCACCAATGATAGGCTACTAAACTTTCGCTCAAGCTCCAGGTACATTGATTACCCCATGAACCTGAAGTTCCGTTGCTAAAGCCGCTTCCAATAGCCGAACCACCAACAGGAGGAGTACCATGGTAATAGATCAAAGCATCAATACTTTGTCCACTGGTCATTGTACTGTTAGTTTTTACTTTCACTACAGAATCTTTTCTGGTATAAGTTTTTAAAACACCATTCAATCTTACGGAGTCAATTATCAGATTCAAATGCAGTAAGCAGGAAAAGGTATCTAAGGTTGGTACTGTAACTGTGGCAACCGTTCTTCCGCTTCCGCTGATGTATTTAGTAGTACGTTCAACATTCAGATTTAAGTGAACAAATTTAACGTCATATCCTTTCTCGTGAGAAATAAGGGCTGTGGTTCCTGATGTTTTTTGATTTGAAGTTTGATTGCTTTGATGATTGTTAAAAGATGCGATCTTAGCATTAGCACAGGCGTGAGTGCGTTCGTTTTGCGCAAAAGAGAATTGAACGCCAAATGCAATTACAAGGATTAAAAGTTTCTTCATGATTAAATAATTTAAAGATTCATAAAGTTATGATAATTCACTTAAAAAGCAAGCCCCGCTCGTCTATCAAATAAAACCATTCGTAATGTTTATTTACTTAAATTTGTTCTCCAAAATGATAAAAAACGATCTAGTACTCCGTGCCGCACGAGGCGAAAAAACAGAAAGAACTCCCGTTTGGCTTATGCGCCAGGCCGGTCGGGTATTACCCGAGTATAGGGCCACACGAAGCAGAGCTAAAGGATTCATTGATTTTGTTAAAAGTCCTGATTTAGCTTGTGAAGTTACCATACAGCCTGTTGATATTTTAGGTGTGGATGCTGCCATTATTTTTTCAGATATTTTAGTGATCCCGGAAGCAATGGGCTTGCCGTATCAAATGATAGAAAGTAAAGGGCCCTGGTTTGAAAGAACAATCAAAACCAAAGCTGATATTGAGCAATTACAAATAGCAGGTGAAGAACAATTGCATTATGTTTTAGATGCCATTAAATTAACCAAGACCAATTTAAATGATCGTGTACCCTTGATCGGATTCGCTGGTGCACCATGGACTATTTTCGCTTACATGATCGAAGGCAGTGGAAGTAAAACATTTAGTCAGGCTAAAAAATTCTTGTACACTCAGCCTGAGCTATCGCATTTGCTTTTAGAAAAAATTACACGGAGCACCATCCATTATTTAAAAGCTCAGGTGAAAAGCGGCGCCGACATTATCCAATTATTTGATTCATGGGCAGGCGTTTTAGCACCGGAACAATTTTATGAATTCTCATTACAATATATCAACAAGATCTCTGAAGCAATTGCACCACTTGCGCCTGTAACTGTTTTCGCGAAAGATGCGCATTATGCAATTGGCAAAATTGCGCAAGGCGGCTGCAACACCATTGGATTAGACTGGACCATAGATCCTGCAAAGGCAAGAGCAGAAGCAGCAGGTAAAACACTTCAGGGTAATGCAGATCCTTGTTTGCTTTACGCGGATGAAAAAACAATTAAAAAAGAGGTTGAGAAAATGCTTAGGGCATTTGGAGATACAAAATACATTGCCAATTTAGGTCATGGCTTATACCCTGACATTGATAAAGAAAAAGTAAAGTTCTTTGTGGATTGCATTAAGAGTTTTAAGTACTGAGCCCGACGAAGTATTAAAACGTCTCGATGATTTTTTTGCGTAGTGCAGCAGTTTTATCGGTAATATCTTTTATGGTCTCAAAGCTATTATCATTCTTGGCATTTGCATTATGAAAACTTTGTTTTAGTACTTTCAGATCTTCTAATATATACATTGCGTCAGGCCCTAAATTAGATCCTTCCAGCATGATGATAAGATGCTTTAAAGACTCCTCCTGGGTTAAAATTGTTTTCACAATGTTTTGTGTTTTTGTGGCTCTTGCCAATTCACAAGAAATGTATGTTCCTTCAACCCACGCACCCGACAAAATGAGAGAAGAGGTTCCGGGCCTGCTATTTTGTTTTAAATAGTAATCAGCTTTCTTAAACGATTGAATGATTATTTCAAGAGTAGAATCACGATTTTCTTTGTGAGCTTCCATTCTTTCCATCATGCGCTGATCAAAAGCTGTACTAACACCAAGGTTCTTTGCCAAAATATTCACGCACTTCAAAAACAACATACTCTCTTGTGTTTGGTCAAATGCGCCTGATACACTCAGGTCGGAACCATACACTCCAAGGTTAAGCGCTCTGGAGTTCTCTAAAGAATATTTAGAAGCGAGGTTAGGATTGTTAAGCAGATCAGGATTGTATTCGATCTTTGATTCGGAAATAAGAGTTGTGATATCTGCCCGTGCAGGAATTGAATTGAATACATTTTGAGCATTTAACTCGGTATTGGTAACAATCCCCGAATCCTTATCGGAACTTAATTCAACATTTTCATCCGGCTTTTCAGTTGAACACGAAGTGTAAGATAAGGCAAACAGCACCAAACCAAAAAGTAACATATGCTTGAAAGTACCGGCCATATTGTTGTAAATATACAAAATTTTATCTTTTATTCCCATCTTTTACTGTATTAGATTTCAATTTCAGCTGTTATATTCCTGTTTTTTACTTCTTAACCCCATTCTCATAATGAATACGGCTCATTTCTTTCCCGTTTTTATCAAAAAAGATCCATTCTCCATCGGGCACGCTTTGCGTTTTGCCTTTTCTGCTTTCACTTATCACCGCATAATTACAAATGCTTTGCACTTTTGCATTGGTGTAGTAAGAAATGGTCTTACCACTTAAATGTCCGTCTTTAAAATTCTGCTCCTTCATTAATCCACCCGTTTCATAGTAATACTTCCAGGTTCCTGTTTGATGCCCCCTCCTATATTTTCCCTCGCTGTCAATAAAATTACCGCGTTCAAAATAAGTAACGTCTTTACCATGCTTAATTCCGTTCACATAAGTGCAGGTCTCACGATATTTTCCGCTTGCGTACCAATATTCCCAAGCACCATTTTTCTTGCTTTTTTTATTATACTCTCCTTTATAATTTTGTTTTCCGTTCTGATACCAGCCCTGCCATGTTCCTATCAAACTATCGCGAGTAAATGTTCCTTCATCTTTAATTTGTCCGCTATCCCACCACGATTGCCATAGACCTTCTGCTTTTCCGTTCACATACGTTCCTTCCTGCAATTTTTTTCCGTTCTCGAACCAGGTTGTCCATACACCGCTCCTGATCCCGTTCTCATAATTCCCTTGTTTCCATTTTTCGCCGGTACGGTAAAAATAATTCCAGGTTCCGTTTTGCTTATCATTTAAAAAAGTTCCTTCCGATTCTTTTTTTCCGTTCGAATAATAATAGATCCATTTATCGTCGCGCAAACCATCCTTGAGTGGTCCTTCCATCTCTGTTTTTCCTTCTCTTGTATAAAATTTCCAATAACCATTCTTCTTATCATTAATGAAATTTCCTTCGCTTTTCAAATTGTGATTATCATAGTACGAAAAATAATATCCGTTCAGTAAACCGCTTCTGTAGTTGGCTTCATAATCAAGTTCGCCGTTGGGATGAAAAAATCGCCACAAACTATCCTGCAAACCGCCTTTGTATCTTCCTGTAGCGCGTATTATCCCGTTATCGTAAGTTGCTGTTATTTGTCCACTGCCATTGCTCACCACTTTTTTTCCTTTGTCGTTCCACATGGTCCACAAATACATCACACTGTCTTTATATTCTTTCTCAAATTTAGGCTGACCATTTTCGTAATATTCTTTCCAGCTGCCGCAGGGCTTTCCTGAACAGTAATGTTCAATTGCCGCAGGCTTACCCGACCTGTAAAATGTATTTACATCTCCTGTTTTTTTATTGTTCTCGAATTTTCCCTTGCTTTCTATTTGTCCGTTATCATGATAGTAAACCCAATCGCCCTCTCTTTTACCGTTCTCAAAAGTTTCCGTACTTTTTACTTTTCCGTTCTCATGATAGGCGGTCCAGGTGCTATCGGGTAGCTCAACTTTCGTATTATTCATGAAACCCGTGATGAATTTGGTGATCTGAGCCAGTTTCCCGGATTTAAAATAATAAGTATTTGTTCCGGTCTTTTTTCCTTTGATATAATGTTCGATGGCCTTTACTGTGCCGTCTTCGTAGTAGAAGGTCCATACACTATCTTCCTTACCCGAAAAATAATAGCCTTTGCGGGAAAGTTTGCCGTTCTTAAAATACTCGTAGTGCGGACCATGAGGCATTCCCTTATAATAATCAGTTTCACTTTTGAGATTGGTTTGTTCCAGATCGTAATACTCCTTTTTAAGTTGAGCCGAAATAAGAGATGGTACCAAAAGAAGGAGTAAAATTACATACCGCATGTTCAAATTTAAAGAAGATAACGTTTTTAAGTAGCCTGCGTTACAGTACTTGTAAACATTGGAGCGTTGAATATCGAAAACACTCGCTATCAGGACTAAATGCCGTTCAAACCTTCTATTATCCACTACTATAAAAGCGGGATTTTCTGCATATTTTTAGGTAAATTTGGGTCTTAAAATTGAAAATGCGCAAGTTTTACATCTTTTCACTGTTGATCATCTCTTTTGCAGCCACTTCTCAAAACACCTGGGATCTGCAGCAGTGCGTAGATTACGCTCTAAAACACAACATTTCCATTCAGCAATCTGAATTAAATAATCAGATCAATAAAAATAATGCCACACAAACCAAAGCAAGTATTTTACCGAGTTTAAATGCTGGTGCAGCCCACACTTATAATTTCGGCCGTACCATCGACCGTTACACCAATACTTTTGCAAACACTCAGGTTCTTTCACAGAACTTCTACATTTCAAGTAACCTTTTGCTTTGGTCGGGCATGTCGCAGTACAATACCATTAAAGCAACTCAGTATGGTTATTTATCGGGTGTAGAAAATGTGAAACAACTCAGAAATGATCTTTCTTTAAATGTTGCAACTGCATACATTAACGTGATATACTGCGATGAATTCTTTAAGATCGCTAAGAATCAGTTCGACATTACCAAACAGCAATTAGACCGCACTAAAATTCTGGCCGATGCAGGAACACTCGCTCAAAGTGCAGTGTATGATATTAAAGCACAGATGGCCAATGAAGAAGTAAATGTTATTACAGCAGACAATAATTATCAATTGGCTATGTTAAGTTTAAGACAACTCATGAACCTTGATAGTTTAAATAATTTTAATGTGGTTAGGCCTGACATTGACGTACAGTCGGCAGATCTTATCAGCAGCAGCGTTCAGAATATTTATGAAACTGCTTTAAAAAATCAACCTTCCATAAAAAGTGCGGAATACAAATTAATGCAGGCCGAAAAAAATCTGGCTGCTTCAAGAGGAAGAGTTAGTCCAACTTTGAGCATGACAGGTTCTATCGGAACAGGTTACTCCGGTTTAGCGAAAAATATTCAGGGAGTTAATATCATTGGGTATGACACAACTGCTATCACAACAGGCGGGCAATATGTGTTAAGCCCGAAAACAGAATTAGTAACACAGCCAAAACCCTTTAACGATCAGTTTAAGGATAACGTGAACAAAAGCTTAGGTTTTACACTGAGTGTTCCAATTTTTAATGGCCTCTCAACATATACCAGCATAAAAAACTCACAGTTAAACGCGTTGAACGCCAAATATAGTCACGATCTGGCTGAACAGAACTTATACAAAACCATTGCTCAGGCATACGCTAACGCAAGAGCTGCCTTGAATAAATATGGTGCTTCAAAAGCATCGGTGGATGCATCGCAGCAATCGTTCAATTATGCTCAGCAAAAATTCAATGTTGGTGCCATCAGTGCATTTGATTTTAACTCTGCTAAAACCCGATTGGTAAATGCCCAAAGTAATTTACTTCAATCTAAATACGATTACCTTTTCAAATTAAAGGTGCTTGATTTTTACCAGGGTAAGCCGCTTACTTTCTAGAACATTTTTTTGCAAACTTTACTGTTTGAATAAAGCGTTTTGCAAAAATCAATTATTTCATCGTAAGATCTTTCACCCTTCAGGAAAATTATTGGAAATTGCAATTTTTGAAACTCTCCTGTTAAAATTCCGTTTTTTCGTTGCTTCCGCCTTAATTAGTTTTGTCCGAACACATTTGGAGAATTAATATTAATCACTATTTTTACCTCAATCATGAAAAAACTTTTATTCATTTTTTTACTCTTCAGCAGTTTTGTTTTCTACTCTCAGAATTATACACAAACCGTAAAGGGTAAAGTGAGCGACAAGGCAACAGGCATTGGCTTACCAGGAGTAATTGTAAAATTAAAGAACGACACTACTAAGTCGGTAAATGCTGCCACGGACGAAAATGGTTTTTATAAATTAAAAAATGTGCCCATTGGCCGGCGTGCTTTTGTGTTTTCATTAATAGGATATCAAACTATTCCCGTTAGTGATGTGATCGTTACAAGCGGAAAAGAAACAGTTTATGATCTTGAAATGGAAGAATCACTTGTTGAAATTGCAGAAGTAGAAGTAAGTGCAGAAGGAAGTAAAGACATTATTACCGACATGCAAGCCGTGAACATGAAGCAGTTCAGCATTGAAGAAACAGAAAGATATCCCGGCTCAAGACAAGATCCTGCGCGTATGGCTCAAAATTTTGCAGGCGTTCAAGGTACTAACGATAGCCGTAACGATATTGTTGTTCGTGGAAATTCTCCTGCAGGTTTATTGTGGCGATTAGAGGAGGTTGACATTCCTAACCCAAACCATTTTGCCGTAGCAGGTTCTGCAGGCGGACCGCAGTCTATCATCAACAATAAATATTTAGCGAACTCCGAATTTTACACCGGCGCTTTTCCGGCCAATTACAGCAATGCCATGGGCGGTGTTTTCGATCTTAAAATGAGAAACGGAAATAATGAAAAACATGAAAAAACGGTTCAGCTCGGTATTTTAGGAACCGAATTGGCAATGGAAGGGCCTATCAATAAAAAAACCGGCAGCAGTTATTTGCTGAGTTACCGTTATTCTACTCTTGCTTTATTTTCGCTGGCACACATCAATATTAATTTCGGAACAAGCGCAATCCCTAAATACCAGGACGGTGCATTTCGTTTTAATTTTCCAACAAAAAAAGCCGGGGTGTTCAGCTTCAGCGGCATTGGTGGTTTGAGCTCCATAAATATCATCTTAAGTAAAGTAAAGGAAAAACCAAAAGAATTATACGGCGATCAAACCCGCGATCAGTATTTTACAACCGATATGGGTGTGGCTATGTTAAACAATGTGTATTCATTTAATCCCCGTACTTTAATGAAAACTACTTTGGCATTCGGTACTCAATACATTAATGCAGAGCACAAATTAATTTTAAGAAATGACAATTATGTTCCTAACGATACATTACCGCACATTTTAGATTATACACAACAGGAAAATAAAACAACATTATCCTGGTTCATTAAACGAAAAATAAATGCAGCGAATAGTTTTAAAACAGGATTTTTTGCCAATGAATTTCACGTGAACTATACTGATAAAGTTAAGATCAATTCGCTTTACGATACCATTGCACAACAAATTGAGAACAAGCCTTGGAAGAGCCGCTTAAATACTACCGCCGATTTTTATTTGATACAACCTTACTTTGCTTTCTCGCATCGTTTCAATGAGAAGTGGAGCACGAATTTAGGATTGAATGCGCAGTTCTTAACGTTGAACAATCACTGGACAATAGAGCCGCGAGCCAATTTGCGGTATCAGTTCCGGCCGAATCAAACCTTGAGTTTAGCATATGGAATGCACAGTCAGATGCAGCCTACCTATATTTATTTTGCCGTTACTGATAGTGTAGTGAGAGATGGAAAGGTGTACAATAATATTGGCCGCTTATCTGACAATCAAAATTTAGATTTCAGTAAATCGCATCATGCTGTTTTAGGTTATGATCTGCAGGTGAATCGGTTTTTCAGGATAAAAGCCGAAGCATATTACCAGTATCTGTATAACATACCTGTTTATGCCGTTCCATCAGGGGTATCCTTAATTAATCGTGGCGCTACCTTCACCAGATTTTTCCCGATCTACACCATGGAAAATAAAGGCAAGGGCGAAAACTACGGGGTAGAGTTAACCCTCGAAAAACTATTCAACAAACATTATTTCTTTATGTATAGTGCCAGTTTATACGAAAGTAAATATACAGGCAGCAATGGTAAAACATACAATACCGATTTCAACGGACAATACATGATGAATTTACTCGCAGGTTTAGAATATGGTGTTGGTAAGAAAAAGAAGAACAGCATTAACCTCTCTACTAAACTTACTTATGGAGGCGGTAAACGTTATTCACCTGCAAACATTGCAGCCAGTAACGCCATTATGGATGTAGTACCTGATGAAAATAAAATTAACTCATTGCAGTTTGCTGCATACAACCGTTTGGATCTTAGAATTGCCTATAAAATAAATGCCAAACGATCGAGTTACGAAATTGCATTTGATCTTATCAATGTGCTCGGCACAAAAAATGTTTTAGCCTTGAGTTACTCTCCTGATCCGGCTAACGTAAATGCCGATCCTTTGATAAAAAATTACCAATTAGGATTTCTTCCATTGTTTTACGTGAAAGTTGATTTCTAAATTTATTTCTTCGGCCGCTTAAAAGCTTCCTTAAAGGTTGGGGGAATTTTCTTGAATTTAACCGAGTCGCTTGGTTTATAAAGCAAGCCCTCGGTGATCTTATCCCGGTCGAAAAAATCTTTTGATTCTTTAGATGCCTTTTTTAAAATATCTTCTTCTGATTGTTTAATGCCTAAAACCAGATGTGCCTTTTTTAAAGCCGGAAGCTTTTCAAGGTTCTCGGTTTTGCGAATGGCCTTCGAAAATATTTCTGTCTTCAGGCCTGTTTCTTTTAAAACACCAAGTTCATTCACCATCCAATTCAAAGCATAAAAATGACTTTTCTCAAACTCAATGTGCTTCGGAAATTTATTGACCGGCATCTTATTGAAAGGAGAATTCAAGATCTCTTTGGTAAGATAATTTCTTTTCCATTTATAATTTTGTCCGCTTTCGGTTAATTTAATAATACCCTGCAGCGATTGTGTGTAAATACCGATCCATCTCAATTTACGGCGAAGCTCGTGAACATGGTCTTCAA
>JANYIQ010000070.1 GCA_025362575.1 Bacteroidia bacterium | reverse complement strand
ACCACTTAATCCTAATACTTTAACAGGAGTTGATGGTCCGGCTTCGGTAACTTTTGCACCACGTTCGTTGAACATGGCACGAACTTTTCCGCTGTAACAACCGGCTAACATTGTATCGCCAATACGAAGTGTTCCAGTTTGAACTAATATAGTAGCTACGTAACCTCGACCTTCTTCCATAGATGCTTCAATGATACTTCCGGTAGCGTGACGATTTGGATTTGCTTTTAATTCCATCATCTCTGCTTCCAGACATACTTTTTCTAAAAGTAATTCAACGTTCTGTCCTTTTTTAGCGGAAACTTCCTGGCACTGATATTTACCGCCCCACTCTTCAACCAATATATTCATGGCAGATAATCCTTCGCGAATTTTATCAGGATTAGCACCGGGCTTATCAATTTTATTGATCGCAAATATCATTGTAACACCTGCAGCCTGCGCGTGATTGATCGCTTCCACTGTTTGAGGCATTATGCTATCGTCGGCAGCCACCACGATAATGGCGATATCTGTAACTTTTGCACCGCGGGCACGCATCGCAGTAAAGGCTTCGTGACCCGGTGTATCTAAAAACGTAATTGATTTTCCGTTTTGCGGAAGCGTAACATTGTATGCTCCGATGTGCTGAGTAATTCCTCCTGCTTCACCGGCCACAACTGTTGCTTTACGGATAAAATCGAGTAAAGATGTTTTACCATGATCAACGTGACCCATTACGGTAACAATTGGTGCGCGCGGAACAAGATCTTCGGGACTATCGATATCTTCTTCTCTAATAGTTTCAACATCTTCGGCAGTAACAAATTCTATTTTGTATCCGAATTCGTCGGCAACAATTGAAATGGTTTCTGCGTCCAAACGCTGATTGATGGAAACGAAAAGTCCGAGTGCCATACAGGTTGAAATAACCTGAGTAACTTGCACACTCATCATTTGCGCTAACTGATTCGCCGAAACGAATTCGGTAACACGTAATATTTTTTTGTCAGCTTCATCCAAAACATTCTGTTCAGCGATACGTTCACGAACCTCGTCACGTTTTTCGCGACGGTATTTAGATGTTTTTGACTTAGATCCTTTCTGACTTAAACGCGCCAGAGTTTCTTTGATCTGTGTTTGAATTTCCTCTTCAGTTAATTCGTGGCGTGGCTTAGGGCCGGCGCCTGTTCCGCTGCCTGTACCTGTATTAGGGCCGGTTCTTTTACGAGGATCTCCGTATTTTTCTTTTGCTTTCTCCTTTGCAATTGCTGATTGTTCTTTACCAACTTTTGCAATTTCTGATTGCGATAATCCGCCTTTACGAATACGTTTGCGTTTTTTCTTTTCAGCACTTTCGTGAGAAGATGCAAGAGGCTTTTTCTTATCTTCTTTTACAGGAAGATCGATACTACCCAGGATCTTTGGTCCTTCTAATTTTTTATAAACGGTTTCATGAAAATCTTCTTTCAGTTCTTCGTGAACTTCCGTAGCAGCTTCTACAACTTTTGGTTCTTCAGCTACCGGCTCTTCTTCCGTTTTCTTTTTGCCTTTTGTGGCTTTCTTTTTGTTTTCCGCGTCCTCAGCATCCTTCTTGGATTTTTTATCCGGTTTGGTCTTTGAGTTAATAGAATCCAGATCCACTGTACCAAGAACTTTCGGTCCTTCAATACTTTCAACTTCTGTTTTTATTTCCTCTTTTGGTTCAGCAGCTTTCGTTTTTTTAACCGGTTCATCTGATTTTTTAGATGGTGTGGATGAAGAAAGGTCTTTTATCATTACCTCATCATGATCATCATCTTTTGACTTTTGTTTTGATTTATGATCATCTAAAACAATAGAATCGCGTTTGCTTTTAATAATAGTTTGCGAAACCTGTTCAGCTTCTTCACGTGCGCTTTTATCGCTTGAAAACTCCTTTAAAAGAATAGTATATTCTTCCTGCCCAATTTTAGCATTTGGGTTGTTTTCAACCGGCTTTCCTTTTGAGGCAAGAAATTCAACGATCTTACCTAAAGAAAGGTTGAATTCTTTTGCTACTTTACTTAAGAGAAGTTGTTTTGCTCCGTCTGACATACTTTACTTTTCCTCTTATTTTATTTAACTGCTTATTATAGGCAAGCAGCAAACCCTGATCGCATCAGCGCATCTTAGTCAAATTCCGATTCCAATACTTTTCTGATGTCAGCGATCGCTTCATCATCAAGTCTTGTGCGGCGTTTTAACTCATCATCGCTTAGTTCTAATACTGATTTCGCAGTATCGCAACCAATTGCTTTTAATTCTTCAATAATATCTGCTTCAATTTCGTCCGAGAACTCATCCAAGTCAACGTCTTCATTATCCAGCTCAGTTTCAGTATCACGATAAACATCTATTTCGTATCCGGTTAACTTACCTGCTAATTTAATATTGAAACCACCTTTACCGATCGCTAATGAGATCTGATCGGGGCGTAAAAATACGTCGGCACGTTTAGTTTCCTCATCTAATTTGATGCTGGTAACTTTTGCAGGGCTTAATGATCGCTGAATCAATAAATTTGAATTGGCTGTGTAGTTGATCACGTCGATATTTTCGTTTTTCAATTCGCGAACGATACCATGAATACGAGAACCTTTCATACCAACACAAGCTCCAACCGGATCGATACGATCGTCGTAACTTTCAACCGCAACTTTAGCACGTTCACCCGGTTCGCGAACAATTTTCTTAATAGTAATTAAACCGTCGAAAATTTCAGGAACTTCAAGTTCAAATAAACGCTCTAAGAATGTTGGAGATGTTCTTGATACAACAATACTTGGTGAACCGCCTTTCATTTCTACTTTAAAAACAACAGCTTTAACGCTATCGCCTTTTTTGAAGAAATCAGAAGGGATCTGTTCAGTTTTTGGAAGGATCAATTCGTTACCTTCATCATCGAGTAACATGATCTCTTTTTTCCAAACCTGATAAACTTCAGCGTTAATAATGTCGCCAACTTTATCTTTATATTTATTATAGATCTCACTTTTTTCCAATTCAAGGATCTTTTGAACCAAGTTCTGACGCACGGCTAATACAGCGCGACGACCAAAATCTTCGAGTTTTACCAGCTCAGAAACATCTTCACCAATTTCGAAATCGGGTTCAATTTTATGAGCATCGGTTAAACTGATGTGTTTATTCACATCATAATCAAAAGAATCTTCGGCAAATTCATCGTCAACGATCTGGCGATTTTTCCAGATCTCGATGTCTCCTTTATCGGGGTTAACAATGATGTCAAAGTTTTTGTCCGATCCAAATCTCTTAATCAGCATGCTGCGGAATACATCTTCGATAATGCTCATTAAAGTAGCACGATCAATGTTCTTGATGTCTTTAAATTCCGAAAACGATTCAATTAAGTTTACGCCTTCCATATTTTCTTGGTTTTAAAATTTAAGTTTAACTTTTGATTCTTTTATATTCTTCAGGTCGAGGGTCTGTGTTTCAATAACCGTTACTTTTCCTTTTCCTATTGGTTTTTGTTCTCTCTTCGTTGTTTCAATTGTTATCTCTTCTTTGCCGTTAACATTAATGTTAACTAATTTTCCTGTTAAAATTTGTCCGTCGGCCATTGAGATCTCAATATCTCTGCCCAAATGCTTTAAATATTGTCTTGCAATCTTTAAAGGCACTGTTGCTCCCGGCGAACTTACTTCGAGCGAAAAATCTTCCGCTTCCCGATCTAAGCTCTTTTCAACATGGCGACTCACTGTAACGCAATCACTGATGGCCAAACCATCATCGCCGTCTAAAAAAATTTCAATTTTATTGGCTGTTGATACCTTAACATCCACAAGGAACAAGTGCGTGCCGGCAATTTTTTCATTTACTAAGGCGGCTATCTGCTCTTTGGTAATCATCAGTTTTTATCAATAAAATAGGGGACTAAGGTCCCCTTCATATCATTCTTTATTTTAACGAGAACAAAATTAACACTTATTTAGTTAATAAAAAAATAATTTTTATCGAACCTGTAAGCGTTTTCGTCGTAAAATTATAGTATGAAATTCGTATATTTATGCCTGAATGGGCCTTATTTTACGGATAAAGTGTCAAAAACTATGAAAACAATCACAAAAAATAGGAAAAATTTTACTCGGTTAGCCCTATTTAACATGCTCATTTTGAGTACATTGGTTGCAAATGCCGGTGCTCAGGATAAGATCAAGAAAGTGTTTGGTAACGATACTGATTTCCTTACCATATTCGGTGTTATTGCAGGTATGGTGGTGCTTTGCGTTATACTTTACATGATCGGCAGATATTATATGAAGAAAGAAGAGCTTAAAAATGCAAATCGCCCTACTCCAAAGCCATCTATTCACGCTCAGCGTCGCAGGGCTCATCGCAGACATTAAAATTTATTTAGTTATAAGCCCTTCGTTAGTCCACCAATTGCAGGCGTTTCCTCTCAAATTCAGTCAATTATCTCTCAATTTTAATTCTCTGCTATTAAATTGTTAAAAAACAGTTCTGCATTATAATGCTCTAATATTTTGTTTTTTTAGCGATAGATGTATCTTTGTCCCGAATTTATTAATCTTTATAAAATGTCAGACATAGCAAACAAAGTAAAATCAATTATCGTTGACAAATTAGGTGTTGATGAAAAAGAAGTAACTCCAACAGCCAGTTTCACTAACGATCTTGGCGCAGATTCATTAGACACAGTTGAATTAATAATGGAATTTGAAAAAGAATTCAATATTGCTATTCCTGATGAGCAAGCTGAAAAAATCTCAACAGTAGGTGATGCAATATCTTATATTGAAACCAACGCTAAAGGTTAATTCTTAACTTAGATTTTTATGCAACTAAAACGCGTAGTAGTTACGGGGCTTGGTGCTGTTACTCCGTTGGGCAATAACGTTAACGATTATTGGACCAATTTGATTAACGGCGTCAGCGGTGCCGCACCTATTACGCGCTTTGATGCCACAAAATTTAAAACCAAATTTGCCTGTGAGGTAAAAGGTTTTAATGTTGAGGATTATTTTGATAAGAAAGAAGCCCGTAAAGTTGATACTTACACCCATTACGGAATAGCCGCAGCAGTGCAGGCCATGACCGATTCGGGTTTAGATAAAGAAGGAATTGATCGTAATGAAGTTGGTGTTATCTGGGGATCCGGTATTGGAGGTTTAGATACATTTCAAACTGAAACATTTGGTTTTGCAAGAGGTGATGGAACTCCGCGTTTCAATCCTTTCTTCATTCCGAAAATGATCGCCGATATTTGTTCAGGACATATTTCTATGCGTTACGGTTTACGCGGACCGAACTTCACAACGGTCTCAGCTTGCGCCTCATCTACCAACGCTTTAATTGATGCGCTAACTTACATTCGTTTAGGAAAAGCAAATGCTATTGTAACCGGTGGTTCAGAAGCAGCTATTAACGAAAGCGGTATTGGCGGGTTCAATGCCTGCCAGGCTATGAGTACACGCAACGATTCTCCGGAAACTGCTTCCCGCCCATATGATAAAGACCGCGATGGTTTTGTATTAGGTGAAGGTGGCGCAGCAATAATATTAGAAGAATTAGAACATGCTCTTGCAAGAGGTGCAAAAATTTATGCTGAAGTAATTGGTGGTGGAATGAGCGGTGACGCTTATCACATTACTGCTCCGCATCCGGATGGATTAGGCGCTACTCTAGTTATGCAGCGCGCTTTAAAAGATGCAGGCATTTCTGCTGATCAGGTTGATTACATAAATACACACGGTACCAGTACACCACTTGGTGACGGTGCAGAATTAAAGGCTATCAGCAATGTTTTTGGTGAGCAGGCTTTTAAAATGAATATCAGTGCCACAAAAAGTATGACCGGCCACTTATTAGGTGCCGCAGGAGCTGTAGAAGCAATTGCAACCATACTTGCACTAAAGAACGACATTATACCCCCTACCATAAATAACATTACACGTGACCCGGATATTGATCCCCGTTTTAATTTAACGTTAAATAAAATGGAGAAACGTATTGTTAGAGTTGCCATCAGCAACACATTTGGATTTGGCGGACACAACGCTGCAGTGATCGTGAAAAAGTTTATCCAATAACATTAAACTTGTTAAAGTTAATACAACGTTTATCGGCCAAAAACTCTTCTGACAGCAAGCTTAAAAAAAGCCTGAGATCTATTTTAGGATTTAGTCCAAAGAACATTGCTTTATACCGTCAGGCTTTTTTACACAGCAGTAAAAAAGAAAGTAACAGTAACGAACGGCTCGAATTTTTAGGTGATGCTGTTCTCGGAGCTGTTGTTGCCGAATATCTGTTCAAATTGTTTCCTTACAAGGACGAAGGTTTTTTAACTCTGCTCCGCTCAAAGATCGTAAATGGTCAGAGTTTGCATAACCTTGCCTTGAAATTCGGACTCGATAATTACTTAAAGGCAAACATGAATGACACCGAAAAACTAAAATCGTCTGCTTATGGCGATGCCTTTGAAGCCTTAATTGGTGCGATATACCTGGATAAAGGATTTTTGGTCAGTAAAGCTTTTATCATTAATCGAATAATAAAAGTGCACATTGATATTGACGATCTTTTGATAACTAATGAAGATTACAAAAGTCAGCTGCAGATCTACGCTCAAAAAAATAAATTACCCTTAGAATACAAGTTGCTGAACGAAGAGCAAAAAGGAAAAGATAAAATATACACCATTCAGGTTATTTTGAACGGAAAGAAGTATGTTACTTTTGAGCATTACAGCAAGCGTGTTGCCGAACAAAAAGCTGCACAATTAACCCTGGAAAAAATAAGATAAATTGGCCAAATATGTTTTAGATACCAAAGCAGATGATTTCAATTTTTTACTGATCGGCATTGGCTGTAACAATAATCAGTATGTGCTGGCAAATGCCATTAATGAAGTGTTACAGATCGATCTGCAATTAGAGAATTACATTGATCTCAGTCATAAGATCGGAAAGGAATTCAAATTTTCGTTTTACTCTTTTCTGGATGAGGAATTCAATATTGAATATAATCTTATCCCAAACCGGAGCAATAACAGCCAAAGCAGTGAAGATACAAAAGTTGCAAGCGATCTGTTCTCTGCTTTTAACGAAACCATTGATGAGAGCAGTCGTTTGATCCCTGAACTTACCAAAACTGATTTCTTATTACTGGTAAAAGGAGATGAATTTTATCATTACTCTTATAAAATTACTGAGGCTCTGAAAAAAATTCAGGATATCATTACCATTCAGGAAATTATTCCAGACAACTTGAGTAGCAGAAATAATCTGATCTTTTAGTTTAAAGGTAATAGCTTGCGCTCATAATCTTTCCCCTTTTCCTTATAGAACATGTAGCATATTTGTCCGGGAACAGCCGGATAAACACTTACATATGTTGATTTTCCGTCCAGCTCTAACTTTGCGGTGGTTAGCTTACCACTCTTGTCAAGAGTAACGCTATGAACAAAAGCTTTTTTACCGCCCGGTATCATCATATCTTTTATCGGGTCATATAATGAAGTAACTGCAACATCCTTAATTGTATTTGAAGCGCCTTCGCATGCAATGATAGAAAATTCCTTTTCTGTTTCGGATCTTTCAATAAAATTATAGCTCTTTAATTCGGTAGGCGCCAGCTTTACATTCTCGATCTCCATTTTACTATCTAACTGAAATATCACAAAATAACGGGAAGTAGAAGAGCTAACACTTTTTTTATCGGAGATTATTGTGGAGTCGGTCAATATTTCATTCTTATCAATATTGTATTTCTGACATATTGCGAAAAATTTATCTCCGGATTTAATAAGATCAAAGAACAACATTTTTCTGTTGATCTCTCCTGAAGATTCCTTGAACGTAAAATATTTCGTTAGATCCTTTGTCCAATTGTAATGTTTATCAGAAATCAACTTACCGCGCATATCAAACGTCTTAATAAAGAATCCGGCATGCATGTCTAATTTATTATTCTCATTATAAACATTCTCTTGACCATACATTATGATCTGATCATTCACCATTTGAAAATCGATTCGTTGATAATCATAATAATACCCCTTTTCCTTAAGGTCATATGAAAACATCTCCTTGCCTGTCTTTGTATTGATAAAATACATGGCCTGATAATCAACTCCAATAAATTGGACAGCGATAACATTCTCGCTTGTGTATTCAATTAATGCTCCTACTGATTTTACTTTAGCGATTTTTTCATCGGTAAATTTCCATACCTCCTTACCACTATTGTCCAACAATAAAACTGAGGCCTCTCTTGGAGAAATGATATTCTCAACCTTCAAATAACCAACTCCTTTAACTGCTTCAAAATACAAATTAGCATTTTCTTTTTCCCAAGAACTTAATTTTTTTCCAGCTGCATCATAAAATTCAATAGTGCTTTTTGGTTTATCGGGATGGGAGCTGGCATATTCAATTGCAAAAGCATCACCATTTCTTACAATACTCTTTACAATTGTAAGCTTATCTAAAACCATCTCCATCTTAGCCTTTGTTGTCAAATCCTTATTCAATATCTCTAACTGATAAAGTGTTTTACCTCCACCTTGTTTTTCCTTAATATAAAAGCAATAATAGTTACTTGCCACATTGTTCTCGAATATTGCACCGGTCTTTACTAATTCCAGCTCATCCTTTGATGCTTTCTTTGCTAAAGCAACAAATGAATTCCCAAAGAAGATCAACATTAAACATAGTACTACTCCTTTTTTCATGTATACAGTTTTAAATTATTTTTTCAATAAGGCATCCCAGCCCTGTGCCTTTAGTGGATGCGAGGAGCCCGATTTTGCAATTAAATTTCTTCCTTTTGCCGCATCGGTCATGTGGCCAATTACAGTCACGTCGGGTAAGTTTTTAATTTTATCGTAGTCGGCGATATCGATGGTGAAAAGCAATTCGTAATCTTCGCCTCCACTTAAAGTACATAATGTTGGATCGAGGTTAAACTGACGAGCTGTATCGTATGTTTGTGTGTCGATCGGAATTTTTTCCTCGTACAATTCGCAGCCTAAATTAGATTGCTCACATATGTGCATGATCTCTGAAGCTAATCCATCGCTCACATCGATCATTGATGTAGGTAAAATATTTAATTCGGCAAGCATTTGAACAACATCTTTACGTGCTTCCGGTTTTAACTGACGCTCAATAATGTAATCTTTGCCTTCTAAGTCTGGCTGAATTTTTGGATTTTCTTTAAAGATGGCTTTTTCGCGCTCCAGGATCTGAAGTCCCATGTATGCCCCGCCCAGATCTCCGCTAACACACAATAAATTCTTTTCCTTAGCGCCATTGCGATATACTACCTTATCTTTTTCAGCTTCACCAATAACAGTAATACTTATCACCAGGCCACTTAGCGAAGAAGTTGTATCGCCTCCAACAATATCAACACCGTATTTCTCACAAGCGGTGATCATTCCTGCATACAATTCTTCAGCAGCTTCAACACTGAAACGATTCGATAAAGCCAGGCTCACGGTAATTTGTTTTGGCGTTCCGTTCATAGCATATATATCGCTCAAATTAACAATTACCGACTTAAAGCCTAAATGTTTTAAAGGAACATAAGTGAGATCAAAATGCACACCTTCTACCAACATATCAGTAGAAACCAATGTTACTTTGTTCTCATATTGAATTACGGCTGCATCGTCGCCAACACCTTTTAATGAAGAAGGGTTTTTGATTGTAACATGTTCGGTAAGATGTTTTATTAATCCGAATTCTCCTAAGGAGCTTAGTTCTGTTCTTGAAGTATCTTCTAACATAATTATTTTAGCTTAATGCAAATGTTCTTTGGCTCCGTGAAAAAATCGAAGGCTTCGAAGCCGCCTTCTCTACCAACGCCCGACGACTTAACCCCGCCAAACGGAGTACGCAGGTCGCGAAGCAGCCAGCAGTTTATCCATACAATACCTGCATGTATTTCGTTTGCTACACGATGTGCTTTGGTAATATCCTGTGTCCAAACTGTAGATGCCAAACCGTAAATGGTAGAATTGGCCATCATTAAAACCTCTTCTTCTTTTTCGAAAGGCATGATAGTTACAACGGGGCCAAAAATTTCTTCCTGATTTGTTCTGCAATCGTATTTTAAACCTTCGATGATGGTTGGCTCAATGTAATACCCTTCGGCAAATTCTCCATCAAGAACTTTACGCTTTCCTCCGCACAATACTTTGCCGCCTTCCTGCTGAGCCAATTCAACATAGCTTAATATTTTTTCCATGTGTGATTTCGAAACTACGGCTCCAATTTTAGTTCCATCCTGTAAGGGCGCTCCAATACTTAGCTTTTTTGTTTTCTCAACAAAATCGTTTTTAAATTTTTCGTAGATGCTTTTCTCAACAAAAATACGTGAGCCGCATAAACATATTTGTCCTTGGTTTGCAAACGACGATAGCATGGTTGTAGATAGCATTTTATCGTAATCGCAATCGGCAAAAATAATGTTTGGGTTTTTTCCACCTAATTCTAAAGACAATTTCTTAAACATGGGCGCAGCAACGCTTGCAATGTGTGCGCCTGTTTTTGTGCCACCGGTAAATGAAATAAGCGGAATGTCTTTATGCGAAACAATTGCGTTTCCCACCTTGGGACCAAGCCCATGTACGATGTTTAAAACGCCCTTTGGCAAACCTGCTTTAATGCATAATTGCGAAAGTAAATAAGCGGTCATTGGGGTTACTTCCGAAGGCTTTGCAACTACGGTGCAGCCCGAAGCTAGTGCCGGAGCGATCTTCCAGGTGAATAGATACAGTGGTAAATTCCAGGGTGAGATACAACCTGCTACGCCAACAGGCTGACGCAAAGTATAATTAATGGCAGTATCTTCCATGCTATGTGCAGGAGCAGCGTAATGCAAAATACCTGTAGCGTAAAAATTAAAATTAGCGGCAGCTCTTGGAATATCCACTGACCTTGAAAGATGTAATGGTTTTCCGTTGTCGATGCTTTCTGCAATGGCCAGGCTTTCTAAATTCTCTTCTATAAGAAAAGATATTTTTTGAAGAATACGTGAACGGGTTTCTTTCGGTGTATTTGACCAGCCTTTAAAAGCAGCTTTGGCAGCGGCAGTTGCTTCCAATACATCACGTTCATCGCTATCCGGTATCAAAGAATAAACTTTACCTCTTGAAGGATCGATGTTATCGATGTAAGTTTTCCCGGCAGGTTCAACCAATTCTCCGTTAATGTAATTTTTAATTTTTTCCATTGAGATTCTAAAAATTAGGTTTCCTTAAAACAAAAAATGCCTCGTTTTTCGAGGCATTCTTTTAATGAATTATTTTTTAATGTCCTTCTCCGTCAACTTCTCCGGGTTCAAGCGGAACGTTTTGAGGAACGAAGTCATGTTCTTTACCAGGCTTGCTGTAATCATAAGCCCAACGATGAACTACAGGTAACGGACCAGGCCAGTTACCGTGAATGTTTGCCATCGGAGTTGTCCACTCAATAGTATTTGAATTCCAAGGATTCTGAGGAGCTTTCTCTCCACGGAAAATACTATAGAAGAAATTGAAAAGGAAGAAGCCTTGAGATAATGCTCCGCAAATAGCGAAGATGGTACAAAGTTCGTTGATGTCAACTAAATTATCGAACATCGGGAAATTACTGTTGGTGTAATAACGACGAGGTACGCCTGCCAATCCGATAAAATGCTGAGGGAAGAATGTTCCGTAAGCACAAACGAAAGTTGTCCAGAAGTGAAGGTATCCCAGTTTCTTGTTCATCATACGCAAGAACATTTTCGGAAACCAGTGGTATACACCCGCGAACATTCCGAAGATCGCAGATAATCCCATTACAATATGGAAGTGAGCTACCACGAAATAAGTATCGTGAACGTTAATATCTAAAGTAGAATCTGCTAAGATAATACCGGTTACACCACCTGTAATGAAAGAAGAAACCAATCCAATTGAGAACAACATGGCGGGCGTGAACTGTACATTACCTTTCCATAAAGTAGTGATGTAGTTAAATGCTTTTACCGCAGATGGAATTGCAATTAATAAAGTAGTGAATACGAACACAGAACCTAAGAACGGATTCATACCTGTCATGAACATATGGTGACCCCAAACGATGAACGATAAGAAACCGATCGCTAACATTGAACCGATCATGGCGCGGTAACCGAAAATAGGTTTACGCGACATTGTAGAAATAACTTCTGATGTAATACCTAAAGCAGGTAATAATACGATGTATACCTCAGGGTGACCTAAGAACCAGAATAAGTGTTCGAATAATACAGGACTACCACCAACATTATCTAAAGGGCGGCCGCCGATGAAGATATCTGATAAGTAGAAACTTGTTCCCATACTTCTGTCGAAGATCAACAATAAAGCACAAGAGAATAATACAGGGAAAGAAAGCACACCTAAAATAGCTGTAATTAAAAAAGCCCAGATGCTTAATGGCAGGCGGGTCATTTTCATTCCTTTTGTTCTTAAGTTAATTACGGTGATTATGTAATTTAAACCTCCTAGTAAAGAAGAGATGATAAATAATGCCATTGAACACAACCACAAAGTCATACCCAGACGAGAACCCGGCATTGCTTCCGGTAATGCTGACAGCGGAGGATAGATCGTCCAACCACCTGATGCAGGTCCGTCTTCAATAAATAATGAACTTAACATGATCACACTTGATATAAAGAAGAACCAATATGATAACATGTTTAGGAAACCGGAAGCCATATCTCGTGCACCGATCTGATAAGGTATTAAAAGGTTAGCAAAGGTTCCACTTAATCCACCGGTTAAAACGAAGAACACCATTACAGTACCGTGAATGGTAACTAAAGCGAGATACATGTTTGGATCGAGTATTCCGTCTTTACCCCACTTATCTCCTAACAATGCGTTTACAAATCCAAATTTTTCGCCGGGCCATGCTAATTGCATACGGAAGATGATAGACATCGTCATGGCAATAACCGCCCAGATGATCGCAGAAATTAAAAACTGGCGAGAGATCATTTTATGATCCATGCTGAAAATGTACTTGGCCACAAACGACTCGTGATGTTCATCGTGATCATGCGCATGCTCATGGTGAGTAGCATGTTCATGTTCGAGAGCAGTAGTTGTATGTTTAGTTCCCATGTTTATTTTAATTTAAAATAATAAATAATTAATTTTTAATGTGTTTAGTTAGACGCAACAGTTTTAACAGATTTTTTCGCTTCTTCTTTTGCTATCCAAGCGTTATAATCTTTATCGCTGTCAACTATGATATTCATTTGCATGTTATAGTGAGAAGCGCCGCAAATTTTATTGCATAACAATAAGTAATCGAACACCACCGGTTCTTTACCAAGTTTTGCGCGTTGCTTGTTAATGCCATCCATCATCTGGATCACATAAGGCAATTTGCGGTATTCTGCAGTTGTGTAAATTGGCTTGAATCTGAATTCAGTGATCATGCCCGGCACACAGTTCATTTGCGCACGGAAGTGGGGCATGTAAGCTGAGTGAATAACATCGCGAGAACGCATTTTGAAAACAACATCTCTTCCAACCGGAATGTGAAATTCGTTTTTAATCAGAACATCATCGTTACCTGTGGCATCTAATGTGTCTAAACCAACAGCATTTGTTCCATCGATCTGGCGGTAATCGGTGTTACCTAATTTGCCGTCTTTACCAGGGTAACGAGCTGTCCAGTCAAATTGCTTCGCATATAATTCAATGGTTACTTTATTAGGATCCTGAGAATCGTCCATGATCTCATTCCAATATTTTAATCCAAAGATAATAATGAATGCCAATGCAACTGCAGGAACAATTGTCCAAAGCATTTCTAATTTATTATTATGAGAGAAGAAGTAAGCAGTTCTTTTAGAATTACCGCGGTATTTATAAGCGAAAAGGAAAAGGAAGAAATTGGTTACAAGGAAAACGAAGGTGATCAGATAAATGTTGGCATCCCATAACTGATCGATCTTAACTCCATGCTCAGAAGCTGATGGAGGTAATGCTCTGTCGATAAAACGATTTACCTGCCAGAAGAAAAACAGGAAAAAGAAGATCATGAAGATCAACATACCTTTCCCCATCATGTTATTATCGGAATCTGTTAAACGCCATTCCTGAGTTTTTTTCAAACCTCTTGACAATTCAATAATTCTCAATAATTGATGGCCTGCAATTATTAAGAGTACGATGGATAATAGAACTAAAAGTTTCATCTGTTATGTTTGTTTATTCTGTTAAACTTAATTTCCGTTTTTATATTCACTAATTAAATTGAGTGGTGTAAACTTTCCTGTAAATACGGGTGATTTTTTACAAGTAAAGGTGCTTTTGTCAATGCATTTAATACAACGTAAATAAATAAACCTAAGAAGAAGAAGAATGTTCCAAACTCCATCCAGCTTAATCCTGTCCAGTGGTGACCAACTGTACCCGGCATAACGATCATGATCACATCTAAATAGTGACCCATTAAAATTATTCCTCCAACAAATACAAGGAAGAAGAAATTGCGTTTGCTATCACGGCTCATTAACATTACCATAGGAAATGCAAAGTTCACGAATAATACTGTCCACATTAAAGCTTTGTAACTCTCCCAACGTGTCTGGAAATAAATTACCTCTTCAGGAATGTTTGAATACCAGATCAACATGAATTGAGAGAAGTATAGGTATGTCCACAAGAAAGAAATTGCGAACATCCATTTACCCATATCATGCACTGTACTTTCAGTAACAAATTCTAAGTATCCTAATTTTTTTAACCATACTATAAGCATTGTAATTGTAACCAATGCACTAATCCACATTCCTGAGAAAATGTACCATCCGAATAATGTAGAGAACCAGTGAGTATCGATACTCATTACCCAATCCCAGGCAGATGTAGAAGAAGTAACAGCAAACACAACCATGAACCAAGCACCAAGCTTCACGTTCTTCCAGTGGTAACTGTTATTCACATCAATATCTAATTTATCAGCCGCTAACGAATTTTTACGAAGTTTCATTGTGAACCAAACCCAACCTACAACGTAAAGAACAGTTCTGATCCACCAGAATGTACCGAAGTATCCGATCTTACCTGCAATGATCTTATCATAGTGATGAGATGTTGGATCAGCAATTCCTTCTGACATCCAGTGATAAATGTGAGTGATGTGCATTTGAGCTAAAATGAAGATCAACATCATGAAGCTTAATCCCCAAGGTAGATACATGGTTACTGCTTCAATAACACGTTTAATACTTGTTGCCCAGGCAGCTTCCGCAGCGTACTGTAATCCTAAAAAGAAAGCAGCAGCCAATGCAATGGCCATGAAAAAGAACGAACCGGCAAAAATATTTGACCAGGCACGGTTGTTATGATATTCAGGATCTTCGTTGTGGTCCATCATAAACATAGCAATGATGCAAACCAAACCGATAGCCATTAAAATGAAAGAGGCCATTTTGGCTTTCGAAGGGAATGTGAAATTTAATTTATCAGTATTCATATTAAAAATGTTCTATGATATTTTTAACTAATTTTTTATTTTTTTACTTCTGCAGGTTTTGCTTTTGCCTTAGTTGAATCAGCTGCTGCTGTTTCTTTAGGACCTTGTAATTTCTGTACATAGTGAACCAATTTCCAACGCTCTTCCTGTGTTAAGATGCTGGCATGATTTCCCATTAAACCTTTTCCGTAAGTGATGGAGTGGAAAATTTTTCCTTCCGGTAAATTTTTTAAAGTTCCGTTATATGCAGGAGGCGCACCGGGAAGCTTCGCTCCTACTTTACCATCTCCGCCACCGGCAGCACCGTGGCAATGTGTGCAATAATAACCGTATAATTTTTCAGCGTCTTTCATAACTGCGTCAGACATTGCAATTGGATTCTTTAAATATAAACCTGCTTGCTCATATCCTTCTGGAGTGTTTGCATATGCATAAGGAATATACCCACGGGCAATTGTGCCTTTTACAGGCATGAATTTTGTTGAATACACTGTATCGCCATTGAAAGTACTTGTTCCGTAAACCTCAACAGAAGGTGAACGATACATGTCAGGCATGAATTCGGTGCCAGGACTATTTACATCTTTTTTACCGCAAGAAGTAAAACCTGCAACTAATACAATTGCTGTTAGACCGCACAATGTTAGTTTTAGATCTTTATTATTTAGTTTCATTATCAAATTAATTTTTAATTAATATGCTGGTTCAATGTGTAATGTTCCTTTGTGATTTACTTCTTCAACGCCATTTTCTCTTAAAATAGCTTCTGCTTTTTTAGCTTGCTCATCGTTTAACTCTAAGTAAACTAAAAATTTATCGTCAGTTGTTCTTGGATCAGGATTCTTTGCCTTAGCACCGGGAACTAACCAGCAACGTAAGAAATAAGTTAATGCCATACCATGACCTGCACAGAATACAGTTGATTCGAACGTAATTGGAATGAACGCAGGAATGTTCATGTAGTATGTCCAGTTTGGTTTACCACCAATATCATTTGGCCAATCGTGAACCATCATGTACCACATCATTAAAGTAGCTAAGCTGGTTCCGGTAATACCATAGATGAATGCGCAAATAGCGATTCGCGTTCTTGGTAAACCAATTGTACTATCCAACCCGTGAACCGGAAATGGAGTAAACACATCCTTGATACGAATACCGGCAGCGCGCAACTTTGTGCAGGCTTCCATCATTGGCACTTCATCGCCAAAAACTCCGTGTATTATTTGTTTAGTTGCCATATTAATTTTTTATCTGATCTGTTTATTTAAATATTAATGTGCTGATGAATGAGAGTGCTGATTCGCATTGTTTATTTTCTTTTGCGACTCACCAGACTGTTTTAATATTGTTTTTAATTCCGCTTGTGCGATTACCGGGAAGAAACGAGAGAACAATAAGAAGAAAGTTCCGAACATTCCTATGGTTCCGACAAAGATTCCGATATCAATGAATGATGGCGTGTATGTATTCCAGGTTGAAGGAACATAAGTACGGCACAAAGTTGTAACGATAATTACGAAACGCTCGAACCACATACCGATGTTAACTACAATCGATAAAAGGAAAGTAGCAAGGATAGAAGTTCTGATCTTTTTGAACCAGAATAACTGCGGAGAGATAACGTTACAGATCATCATCGCCCAGTAGCTCCAAGCCATTGGACCGGTAGCACGATTTAAGAATGCGTATTGTTCCCACTCTACTCCAGAATACCAAGCCACAAATAACTCAGTTAAGTATGCAACACCTACGATTGAACCTGTAGTGATAATTACAATGTTCATGTATTCAACGTGCTTAACAGTTAAGTATGCTTCTAATTTGTAGATCTTACGAACCACTAACATTAATGTTAATACCATGGCGAAACCTGAGAATACAGCACCTGATACGAAATAAGGAGGGAAAATTGTTGTATGCCAACCCGGAACGATAGAGGTTGCGAAGTCAAAGGATACAATGGAGTGAACCGAGAATACTAATGGTGTGGATAAACCTGCAAGTACTAAAGATACCTCTTCGAAACGGCTCCAATGGCGAGCGCTTCCACCCCAACCAAATGATAACAAACCGTACATTTTCTTTTGCCAAGGTTTAATAACGCGGTCGCGGATCATACCAAAATCAGGAATTAAACCAATGTACCAGAACACTAAAGAGATGGTGAAATAAGTTGATACCGCAAACACGTCCCATAATACCGGAGAGTTAAAGTTAGGCCACAAAGAACCGAATTGGTTTGGCAACGGGAATAACATATAATCTAACCAAGGACGACCGGTGTGAAGCATTA
>JANYIQ010000050.1 GCA_025362575.1 Bacteroidia bacterium | reverse complement strand
GTTTGGTATAGGCAACTCCTAAATTATTCAACGAGCTTGACATCCCAATCTTATCATTCAACTCTTGTTGCATATTTAGACTGGTATTAAGAAATTCAACGGCCTTTTCAAAATTACCTGCGTCCGTTTCTATCAAACCTTTGTTATCTATTCCTTCGGCATAACATTTTTTTATCACCAAATAAGCTATATTATCTCTAGAGACACTCTTCAAATTCTTTTCACAAAGCTGAAGCAACTGTTCGTTGTAAACCACCCACTCATTCTCATCAGCCTTACTTGCCAGTAACGATAAAATTTTACATCGACTTGTATCACTTACAGCGATTTTTAAAGCTGTTTTAAGAGAATCTACGGTTTTATTTTGAGAAAAAGACAAATGCTTCGAGGATATCACCGCGCACAAAAGGAAAAATATTTTGAGTGGATTTCTCAACTTTATAAAAATAAACATTTAAAGTCCTAAAACAAAAAAACCCCGACATTTCTGCCAGGGTCATTTATAATTCATCATTCAAAATTTATCATTCTAATAACGGTAAGCGTCAGACTTGAACGGTCCTTCAACTTTTACACCAATATAATCAGCTTGTTCTTTATTTAAAGTGTCTAATTCAACACCAATTTTACTTAAGTGTAAACGCGCTACTTTTTCATCTAAAATTTTTGGTAGCACATAAACTTTCTTTTCGTAAGCTGCTGTGTTAGTCCATAATTCAATTTGAGCCATAGTTTGGTTAGTAAATGAATTACTCATTACAAAACTTGGGTGACCGTTAGCGCAACCTAAATTCACTAAACGACCTTCGGCTAAAACAATAATGTCTTTTCCTTTGATCGTGTATTTATCAACTTGTGGTTTAATTACATCTTTAGTTGAACCATAAGTTTTGTTTAACCAAGCCATGTCGATCTCAGTGTCGAAGTGACCAATGTTACAAACAATAGCGCCATGTTTCATGGATTCAAAGTGACGGCCAACAACGATGTCTTTATTACCTGTTGTGGTAACAATAATATCAGCAACATTAACTGCGTTATCCATTTTCTGAACAGCATAACCATCCATGGCAGCCTGTAAAGCACAAATTGGATCGATCTCTGTAACAATAACACGAACACCTTGCGATGATAATGATTGTGCAGAACCTTTTCCAACATCACCATAACCTGCAACAACGGCAACTTTACCGGCCATCATTACGTCGGTAGCTCTGCGGATCGCATCAACCAAACTTTCGCGGCAACCGTATTTATTATCAAATTTAGATTTAGTAACTGAATCGTTTACGTTAATAGCCGGTAACATTAAAGTACCATTCTTCATACGCTCATACAAACGGTGAACACCTGTGGTTGTTTCTTCAGATAAACCACGGATACCGGCAGCTAACTCAGGGAATTTATCAAACACCATGTTAGTTAAATCACCACCATCATCTAAGATCATGTTCAAAGGCTTGCGGTCTTCGCCAAACCAAAGGGTTTGTTCAATACACCAGTCAAATTCTTCGGCATTCATACCTTTCCAGGCATAAACCTGAATTCCTGCGGCAGCAATAGCGGCAGCAGCGTGATCTTGTGTAGAGAAAATATTACATGAACTCCAGGTAACTTCTGCACCCAAAGCAGTAAGCGTTTCAATTAAAACAGCAGTTTGAATGGTCATGTGTAAACAACCGGCAACGCGAGCACCTTTTAAAGGCTGAGATGCTCCATATTCTTTACGAAGCGCCATTAAGCCCGGCATTTCTTCCTCAGCTAATTTAATTTCTTTACGACCCCACTCTGCTAATGAGATATCCTTTACTTTGAATTTTTCGAATTTTTGAGTTAAAGTTGACATTTTATTCAGTTTTTATGATTTTACATTATTTATACAAAGATAAGCCATAAGTTTGCAACAACAAAAAAATAAAGGCCTTGCATAAGGTACAAAAAATAAGCGAAAATATTACTGTGGCCACCCTTGATCTGGCTGAATTTGCTGTAAAAAACGAGCTTTCGGCCAAACGCGACATAGAACGAAACGGCACTTATTTTTTGTTAAATATCGTGTTTAACGAGCCCGTTGATGTAGAATATACAAGCCTCGGAAAGCCCTTTATCAAGGGCAGAAAGTCTCACATTTCGATATCACATTCACATGATAAACTGGCCATTATAGTGGATTCCAAGGCCGAAACAGGCATAGACATTGAGTTAATACGCGATAAAGTACTAAAGATAAAGAACAAATTCTTAAGCAAGAGCGAACTTATCTCAGCCAATGACAACATCGAAAAACTCATTATTTACTGGTCCTGCAAAGAAACCTTATATAAAATATACGGGTTAAAGGAGGTTGAATTTATTGCTAATTTAAGAGTTGAAGATTTTATTCTGGAGAACCACGGAACCTTAAAGGGCGAAATTAAGATGGGAAATTTTCATAAAAAGTATCTTTTGCATTACGAGAAATTAGAAGACTATATATTAGTTTATGTTTTAAATGAAATTTGACAAACTCATAAATACAAAGCATAAGGCAAGACTGGCCATATTAATTGACCCGGACAAGTTCAATCCGAGCTTAATTGACCTGTGCGAGAAAACAAAAGTTTCATTTTTTCTGGTTGGAGGAAGTTCTCTTAAAAAAGACAACTTAAGTGAAGTGATCCGTGAGATAAAAAAGCGAAGTAAAAAACCGGTTATTATTTTCCCCGGCGATGAAACACAAATAAGTAAAAGTGCAGATGGAATGTTATTGCTGTCATTAATATCAGGACGCAACCCTGACTATTTAATAGGTAAACATGTTAAGGCTGCGAAAAAGATCAAAGAGTCCAAAATAAAAACACTTTCTACAGGATATATCTTAATTGAAGGTCAAAAAACATCGGCCACACAAAAAATTACGGGAACAAAAGCCCTATCAGCTAAAAATTTAGATATGATTGCAAGTACGGCGATCGCCGGAGAATTGCTTGGTATGAAGGCCATTTATCTTGAAGCCGGAAGCGGTGCTAGAGAAGCTGTAAACACTAAGATCATTAAAAAGGTACGTTCTTCTGTAAAACTTCCTGTTTTTGTGGGAGGAGGCATAAACTCCTATTTAAAAGCCAAAAAAGCGATTGAAGCAGGTGCAAATGTTCTAGTAATTGGTAATTCACTGGAAAAAAACATAAATTTAGTGTCAGAAATAGAAAAAGCCTTTTTGTAAATGGATATACTTGTTATTACCTCGTCGCACAAAAGTGAAAATGAACCACAGCTGGTAACTAAAATGTTTGAGGCGGGCCTGGCAACCTTGCATTTACGCAAACCTAAATTTTCTACCAGGCAATTGATAGAATACATTGATGAGATCCCTGAAGAATTTCATAACCGCATCATTATTCACTCTCATCACAATCTGGTTTTTAAATATGATCTCAAAGGTGTACACTTTACCTCCATTCACTTGAACCGTAAATTTAAAAAGTGGTGGTTTTTGCGTAAATTACGATTAAGCAATAAAAAGATCCTGAAAACAAGAGCTTACCGCAAACTCTCAGAAGTATACAGAAAAGAAGAAATGGTTTTTGATTACTATTTACTCGGCACTATTTTTAATTCTTTGAATAACGAATTATACAGTGGCTACTACGATCAGGGCTTAAAGGCCGCGATCAAAACTGCCGGCAAGAATTTCATTGCTCGCGGCGGCATTAATGAGGTTACCATAGGCAAAGCCAAAAATATTGGCTTTAGAGGGGTGGCATTAAGCAGCATGATCTGGAAAGCCGAACAACCATTTGAGAAATTTCTTCTCGCCATGGAAAGTGCTGAAAAAGCCCATGCACTTGCGAGCTAAATGAGTCTTCTTGGTTTAATAGCACTGGTTTCCGGCATTGCAGGTGTTATTCTTACTATTTATCAGAAGATATGGTGCTGGCCTGCCGCATTAATTTCAGTTGTTGCATCCATTATTGAATTTTATGATGAACGCTTATATGGGGACATGCTTCTCAATGTTTTTTATTTCTTCAGCGGTGTTTATGGTTGGTATTACTGGAATAAAAAAAGCAAAGAAGAGTTCGTGGCAATCTATACTCCAAGAAACACCATCCCGTCATTAACTATCATAACTGCACTTTTAGCAGTTCTGTTATATTTTTTACTGAAATTTTTCAAATCCGATCAGATCATTTTTGATGCCATTTTAACTGCAGTAAGCTTAAGCGCCACCTACATGATGGTAAAAAAATGGATCGAGAACTGGATCATCTGGGTAATTGCAGACACTGCATATATTTTTCTGTACCTTCGTAAAGACATGCTGCTGTTTGCCATTCTTTACGGAGTGTTTGCAATAATAGCCATGTATGGTTTTTTGAAATGGAAGAAAAAATTGACAACAAGCTCTTGAAAATTGCAATACTCGGTGCCGAGAGTACTGGTAAAACTACCTTATGTGAGCAATTGGCGAACCACTATAAAACTGTCAGCGTTCCGGAATATGCCAGAGAATATTTTAATTCACATTCCATTCTTGATTATTCCATTGATGATCTTGTGACCATAGCAAGAAAGCAAGTTGAAATGGAGCAGATCAAAGAAAAGGCGGCAAAAAATTTCATCTTTTGTGACACTACTCTGATCACAATTAAGATCTGGGCTGAACATCAATTTAAAATGGTTCCTGACTTCATTTCCGAACAGATCTCAAAAAAGGATCACGATCTTTTTCTGATCTGTAATAATGACATTGAATGGCAAAGTGATGAGCAGCGTAAACACCCTCATATACGTGAGCATGTTCTGGAACGAAACATTAATGAAGTAAAAAAATTAAATGTTCCATACCACATCATCTCCGGTGAAGGGACAGCGAGACTTAAGCTGGCGATCAACATCGTTAATTCCTTTTTACTTGAAAAATAAATTTCCTAATTCAATTTCTTGTTCTAATTTTGTTCCGGTCTTAAGGGGTGCTTTTCTTTTTCAAAAAAGCTGAGATTATACCCAATATCATTTAATGCCAAACATTATGTGATATGCACCTGATCAGGGTAATGCCTGCGTAGGGAATGTTAAATAAAACCACTTGCAATCCCCTTGTGAGTGTATGTTTAACGAATTAAAATTTTAAAATGAAGTTAAAAAAGTACAACGTAGTATTATTTTGCATTGCATTAATATGCCTTTCAAATCAATTAGCCGCACAATTCAAATTATCGGGCAAGGTCATTTCGCCAGGATCTAAACCGGTGAGTTTTGCATCGGTTGCATTAAAAAATTCATTTCTTTCTTCAACAACAAACAGCGAAGGGAATTTTGAATTCAAAAATCTGAGATCCGGACAATACATCATCACGGCATATTGTTTGGGATATAAACCAAAAACAGACACTATTGAATTAAGTTCGGATGCAAGCCTCGAAATTGTTCTTACCTCAGCAGATGTGTCACTCGATGAAATTGTAGTTAGTTCTTCCCGCGTAAATAAAACCACCGGTTTTGTTTACACTAACATTAGTTCAGAAGAAATTTCAAAACAAAATGTTGGACAGGATCTTCCCTATGTTCTAAATACTGCGCCATCTGTGGTTATTAATTCGGATGCGGGTAATGGGGTTGGATACACGGGCATGCGTATTCGCGGGAGCGACGGAACACGGATAAATGTTACCATAAACGGAGTGCCGGTTAACGACGCAGAAAGTCAGGGTTCTTTTTTTGTAGACATGCCTGATCTGCTTTCATCAACTAACAATATTCAGATACAGCGTGGTGTCGGAACCTCCGTAAATGGTGCCGGTGCATTTGGAGCAAGTGTTAACATGCAAACCAATCAACTCAACGAAAAACCTTACGCACAAATTAATAATAGTTTTGGTTCTTTCAACACCATCAAAAATACGGTGGCTGCAGGCACAGGTTTATTAAATGGACATTTTACTCTTGATGCGAGAGCCTCCCGCATTAACAGCACCGGTTTTATCAACAGGGCATCTTCTAATTTAGGTGCAGTTTACATAGCAGGAGGTTATTATGGGAAGAAAACTGCTATAAAACTAATTGCGTTTTCGGGTTGGGAAAAAACTTATCAAGCCTGGTATTATGTTCCGGAAGACAGTATTAAAAAAGGCAACCGTACATTTAATCCCGCCGGCATGTATTTTGACAACAATGGAAATGTTCAATATTATAATAATGAAACGGATAATTACAGACAGGATAATTATCAATTGCATTTAACGCATCAGTTCAGCGAAAAACTAACAGCAAACATTACCGGGCATTATACTGCCGGAAAAGGATATTACGAACAATTCAAACAAGGCGAGGCTTTAAGTAAATATAATTTGCCTGCCGTAATAACTCCTAAAGACACTATTTACACCAGCGATCTGGTAAGAAGACTCTGGCTCGATAATGATTTTAGCGGTTTCGTTTATAACGTAAATTACAAAGCGACCAAAAGAATCAATTTTACTCTTGGCGGCGGCTATAATACTTATTTCGGTAAACATAATGGCGAGGTAGTATGGGCCCAATTTGCAAACACAAGTACAATGAAACACCGTTACTACGATGATAAAGCAACTAAAAAAGACCTTAATTCCTTTCTGAAGATCAGCATCAATCCCATTGATCGATTACATCTATTCATTGACCTGCAATACCGTCATATAAATTATGATTTTCTTGGTTACGATAATTTACTCGTTGCCAAACAGCAGCAGGTTGAATACACTTTCATTAATCCAAAGTTCGGTCTGAATTACTTCATCACTTCAAACACAAACATTTATGCAACATACGCCATAGCCCACAAAGAACCTAATCGCGATGATTTTGTTCAATCGAGTCCTCAAAGCCGGCCGAAATCTGAACAGCTTAATGATCTTGAGCTTGGTATTTCTCATAACCGCAAAAAAATGAGAATGGCAATAAATTACTACGATATGGAATACAAGAATCAACTGGTGCTTAACGGACAAGTTAATGATGTGGGAGCTTATAATCGTGTTAATGTTCCAACCAGTTACAGAAGAGGAATTGAATTGGAGGCAGGGGTTGATCTTGGAAAATATTTTGCCATTAATGCGAATTTAACCTTGTCTAAAAATAAAATTAAAGGTTTTGTAGAATACATTGACAGCAGTGATGCAAGCTATTCTATTTACACGCAATACAAAAAACAATATTCTGAAACCGATATTTCGTTTTCACCAAATGTGATCTCAGGCGCAAACCTCACCATTAAACCGATCCGGAACATGGAATTATGTTTCGTCAATAAATATGTGGGAAGACAGTATCTTGATAATACTTCAGATGTGAACAGATCCATAAATCCTTATCTGGTAAATGACCTGAGGTTGAACTATACCATCAGAACAAAATACATTAAGGAAATAGGTTTCGCCTTCATCGTTTACAATATTTTTGGCCGGCATTATGAAACGAATGGATATACATTCAGTTATTATACCGATGCAAAACTATACACACAAAACTACTTGGCTCCTTCCGCAGGAAGACATTATATGTTAGCACTGAACCTGAAGTTCTAAGGATTACTTTTAGAAGAGAAATTTAAGGCTTTACCAATTCCGGTAAACGATACAACATTAAGAGGAAACTCAAGGAACACATGCAAAAAGCTTAAAAAGAACAAAGCCTGTAGTCCCATGTTATAATCGTAAGCGTATAATGCCACCGAAAGTAACCAAACTGCAATTGTAAATATCAATGTCTTTTTTGGAACCTGATGCCATTTAATAACTGAGGTTTTAGAGAACCAGTTGAGATAATGGTAGGTGTAGGCGAAAGCGATGAAACGCATGATGATGAATCCGGAGTTGGTTACAAAAACCTGCTTTATATCATTTAGTGTATCGAGATGAAACATGTTTATCAAATGAAAATTCAATAACTCGAATTGGAAATATCCTTTTTGAACATAATTAGAAACAGTGTAATTCAAACCTTGAGGATGGATGATGAAAAACGAAGCGGCACAGATCACCAGAACTGCAATGGATAAAAATCCGGAAAAAGATCTTTCTTTTAAAACACCAAAAAGCATGAAGGCCCAGGTAAAAATAAAAACGTGAACAATGGTGGGAAGAAAAATACCGATCCAAATAAAATAATCCTGCGTGTTGTTCATTACACCAACCACTATAAACGCCAATACGGCAAGAGCACCGCGATAGAGCCAATCTTTAATGAAGACAAAAATGAGTGAGAAAAACACCCCAAGTGCAACCAGGTCAGCAAAGAACGCTCCGTTCTTTGAGCGGTCCATGTAAGTATAATAAAAAAGAACGCAACAGAGGCCGATCAAAAACAAAAAATCGTATTTGCCCTTTGTAAAATAATTTTTTTTGTGAAGCCAGCCGATCTCTGTCAAGTAATGTAATGGGCCGAGAACACCGTATGAGAATAAGAATAATTCAAAAGGAAGAATGAAAGCAATAATGCAGGAGAAGATCATTAATGCAATATTTATGTAATTAATGCGGTCTGCGTTCATAACTGATGATCACAAAAGTAACGATTTAAATGCATTAATTTATTTTTTCTGCTTTGCTGTGTATTCATTATAAAAATCGGGCCATTTTTGGGTTTTAAAATGATTGCCGCCATAATAAAGCAGAACAGGTTTTAAATTTTTCGGATGCTGATATATTCCTAAAACATCAATAGTATTGAGCTGTTCATCAAGTATGGCTAAAGAGGGCAAGGCCAAACGCCCGCCACAAACTTTAGCTGCAAAGGTATTTAAAGGGTATCCGTTTATGGGTTGCTTGAAGTATTTTTCATTATTGAATAAAATAGTGTCGTTGCTTTCGGCATCAAAATTTACGAGGTAAAAATTCTTATCAATATAAGAAGCAATGCTGGTGTCAACAAAAGTTGTTTTATTCATTACTTTACATGAATTGCAAAATCCGGTAGAAATATTGATGAGCACTTTCTTTGGTTTCTTTTTTTGCAAAGCCTGCATTTCTTTCACAGTGTACATTTTCATTGGCTTTTTTGCTCCGACGGTGTCTACAAATGTTTTGGTGAATTTGTCTGCAAAATCTTCGTACTTGGTGGTTCTGAAAACATTTTCCACAAAATAAATTAAAAGGGGTTCGATCTTTTTCTCATCCAGATAACCTTGGGTAAGCAAGGTAAACTCAAGATTGTTGCCAATAAAAACAGTTGAAGGATAACTTAAACTGTTTCCCAAAAATTTTAGTGCTAATTGATGTGGTGTTTTTGGATCTTTGGAGGTAGGATAAAATTTCTCGCCTTTAAATTCAATGGTGTCCTTTCCTTCGGCATCAAATTTTACAGGATAAAAATTATTATTGATGTATTGCGCAAGGCCTTGATTTGAATACGTGGTCTTCATCATGTGTTTACACCATCCGCACCAGTCGGTATAAATGTCGATCAAAAAAGGTTTCTGCTGAACCTTATTCATTTCCTGCGCTTGTTTAAACGTTAACCACTTTACTAAACCATCGGGGTTTTGAGCAAAGCTTAACGAATACGCGCACAGAAATAGTAACAGTAATTTAATTTTCATTTAAAATGAGATTTTGTATCTTTGGTAATAATTCAAAATTAATAAACTATGATCAAAAAATTACTATCAGTCTGCATTTTATTTACAGGATTTAATGTTTTTTCACAAGCTTTCTTAGCTTCGTATCCATTTACAGCAGTAACGGCCTCCAGTGGCGTTACCGATCCTACTCCCCCTCCTACAATTACGGGACTTACCTGCGGTGCTTTTTCGGCCTCAGGTGTAGCCACTAATCCATCTGCCGGTTCGCGTTTTTCATTTGATACCTGAGGAACGGGTTCTACAACTGGCATTGATACTTACAGCACCATGACCGGTTCGTTAAGTGTAAACAAATTTTACAGCGTAACATTTACCCCATTAGCCGGTTATTGCATTTCGTTCACGAGTTTGCAATACGATGTTCGTCGCTCAAGCACCGGTGTACGTAACTGGGCTTTGCGTTCTAATGCTGATGGATATATTGCCAACATCACCTGTTCTGTTGCTCCAACTCAAACGAACTGCTCAATAGTAGGAACAAACATTATGTTTTGGAATTTTGATGCGACCTCAACAACAACTGATCAAAAAGGTTGCAGCTTTATTTTTAGTGGTGCTGCCTTTACAAATTTCTTTACGGCGCGAACACTTCATTTTTACGCATGGAATGCGGAAGCAAACACAGGCACGTTCAGTATTGACAGTGTTCGTTTGAACGGAACGGCTACGATCTGTACTTCTGGTATCGCCAGTCTTACACATGATCTTAATGCAGGTTTCAAATTTTATCCAAACCCAAGTGAAGATGGAGTTGTTTACATTGAACCAAAAACTAACAATGCGCTAAAAATTGAAGTGCTTAATATTTTAGGTTCGGTTATGGCAACTGAGAACAAAGAAAATTCATCGGGCGAAAAAATAAAATTAGATCTGAATACGCTTTCAACAGGAACTTATTTTATAAGGATCACAGATGGTACAAAAACCAGTTGCGAAAAATTCTTCATTTCTAAATAAGGGAATTCATTTTTCTAAAAGGCCCGTACAAATGTTCGGGCTTTTTTATTTAGATGCATGCGCATATTTTGTAAGATACGCGGCAGGGATTGACGCGACAGCCTTGCGCCGCAAAACAAAAAATGCCGTGGCAGCGAGGAGGCGAACCTTTAGGGGAGCCACCGCAGCGCACAGGCATTTTGTTTTGCTAGCAAGCTAAAGCGGAAAGCCCGAATGCCGCCCAAAAAAATATAAAAAAACAAAAAACAAGGTCTACGGCATAATTAATCATTAACTTTGCTGTGCTATGAACAAGCAGAACGTTGGTTTAATTTCGATACTGGTTACTTTGGCAATCATGGCCTTAATTGCCATTCAGGTGTATTGGATCAAGAACGACCTTAACTTAAAGGAAGAAGAGTTTGAGCGCCACGTTAACGAAGCTTTAAATAATACTTCGAAAAATTTAGAGCGAATTGTTCAAGCTACTAAGCTTACCAAAAACACTAAGATCCACAAACAAGGTGTTAAAACCTATAATCCATTGTTTGGCGGCAAAAAAAACAGCACCATAAAATTAAGAACCGTTTCGAGTACAGATTCCAGTGGTTTTTTTACAAGCCGTTCCACGCAGGAAGAATTTTCGGGTGACTCGCTTGATTTCCCTAATTTTTTTATCAACTCTAAACCCAATCGCTTAAAAGAAATCGAGAAGGCGCGAAATGAATTAATTAAACAGAAAACAGACATTGTTGAAGATCTTTTCGACGAGATCATCAGTATTAACGTTTACAATAATTATAAGCCTGCACGCATCGATTCTATTTTACTGGATTCCATTCTCAGAAAAGAATTGAAAAATCAGGGCATCACAACAAAATACTATTACTCTTTATCTACGGTAAATCCGGGAAGTTTAAAAACCGTGAACCTCAGCGAGGCCGAGGCCGAAAAAGATTCGCTGGGCATTGCTTACAAAGTAAACCTTTCTCCTAATAACGTTTTCATTCAAGCCGAATATTTAACGGTGCATTTTCCTAATCGCATCAAATACATCTTTCAAACCATGTGGGCCATGTTAATTGTATCTGGCATGGTAATGTGCATTTTAATCTTCGCTTTCTATTATTTCATTTCTACCATCATTAAACAGAAAAAATTATCGACCATTAAAAATGATTTCATCAGTAACATGACCCATGAATTTAAAACGCCGATCAGCACCATTTCATTGGCAACCGAAATGTTAGATGATGACACCGTAATTAAAACTCCTGAAAAGCAACATCGCTTTTTAAAAATGATAAAGGATGAGAACAAACGTTTAAGTGTTTTAGTGGAAAGTATTTTACAGACCGCTATTTTAGATAAAGGAGAATTCAAATTAAAGCTTAGCGACTTAAACGTTCACGAAATAATTAATACTGCGATAAGCAATACTCAATTATTGATCGAACAGCGTCACGGAAAAATAACAACCAGTTTGAACGCCTCAAAAGTTCAGTTAAAAGCCGACAAAGTTCACCTAACTAACATCATATTTAATCTCATCGATAATGCGATCAAATATTCTAAAGACAATCCTGAAATAGAGATCAAAACTAATGACACTGAGACCGGCATAAACATCTTCATTAAGGATAATGGTATCGGGATCAGTAAGGAAAATCAGAAAAAGATCTTCGAAAAATTCTACCGCGTGCCTACCGGAAACGTACATAATGTAAAGGGTTTCGGACTGGGTTTATCTTACGTGCAAGCCGTTGTATATAAGCACGGTGGCGATATTTCGGTACAAAGCGAGCCCGGTAAAGGCAGTACTTTTAAGGTGTTTTTACCTTTTGATAATTAATGTTAAATGTTAAAATTCGGGCTCGATTTATGATTACCTTTAATTAAAATTTAAAGAATCATGGAAACTGTTAAAACCAGAATATTGTTAGTAGAAGATGACCCTAGTTTGGGCACCCTGTTGGAAGAATATTTGAACGCCAAGGGCTTTGAAACTAAATTAGCCGACGACGGTAATAAAGGATACGATATCTTTTGTAAAAATACATTCGATCTATTACTATTAGATGTGATGATGCCACATAAAGACGGCCTTACACTTGCAAAAGAAATACGCCAAACCGATAAGAACATTCCCATTATCTTTTTAACCGCAAAAAGCATGAAAGAAGATACCATTGAAGGTTTTAATGCAGGTGGTGATGATTACATGACCAAGCCATTTAGCATGGAAGAATTATTGGTTCGTATCAATGCCGTTTTACGCCGCAGTAATAAGAACCGTTCTCAGGATACAGATGAATCTTCTTTTGCGATCGGAAAATATCAATTCAACTCTGAAAAACAAATGTTATTGGTTAATGGCAATGAACAAAAATTAACCACAAAAGAAAGTCAGTTACTGCGTTTATTGTGCGTACATAAAAACGATGTGCTAGACCGCAACTTTGCACTAAAAACCATCTGGCACGACGATAATTATTTTAACGGCCGTAGCATGGATGTTTACATTGCAAAACTCCGTAAATATTTAAAAGATGATAATAAAGTTGAGATCATTAACATTCACGGAAAAGGATTTAAATTATTGATCAATAGCTAAAATTTGAAATAATTAATAAGAAAGGAAGCTCGAAAGGCTTCCTTTTTTTATTTAACCGCAGAGAGCGCAAAGAAAAAATCGCAAAGAACGCGAAGCTACTCTAATTGCAACATATCTTTGCGACCATTGCGAAATCTTTGTGGTCTTTGCGGTTAAACTTTAGAGTCCGCCCAAAAGACAAACCTTATCAAACTCTTCGGGCTTAACAACACTGCAGGATAGTCTGCCGATCTTTACAAATTGCATATCCTTTAGCATTTTATCTTTTTTAAGCTCGGCTAGTGTAACCGGTTTTTTCAATTGCTTTTCAGGTGCAATGTCAATGCACACCCAAGCTGTTTCTTCGGTGGTTGGATCCTGGTAAAATTCTTTCACTACTTTGGCAATACCAACAATGTGCAAACCTTCGTTGCTGTGATAAAAAAAACAGAGGTCGCCTTTTTTCATGGCCTTTAAATTATTTCTCGCGGCGTAATTGCGTACGCCGGTCCAGGCTGTTTTTTTATCTTTTTTTAATTGTTCCCAGCTGTAGGCGGAAGGTTCTGATTTTAAAAGCCAATGGTTCATGTTTAAAGTTTGAAAGTTTGAAAGTTTGTATTTAAAGGTTTAAAAAATCATTTCATCGCTTCATCTTTTAATTTAACAGCGTATGTCTGAATTCTTTTATCTACTTCTTTAAATTCGGGTGAAATGGGATCAACTAATTTATTTTCATTATCCAGCCAGCATAACAGCGTGCCGTTTTTCAAATATTGTTTTTCATGCGCCATTACTTTTTTAGAGATAAGATCGATCCAGTTAGTTTCTGAAAAAATTAAAGATCCGTTTGAAAAATACCATTCCACATTTTTCTCCAAACCGTTTTCCATTTGTTTAACGGTTATAAATTGTAATTCTTTTTCTTTAAGGAAAATAAATTTAGAAGCCTCCTGAGTTTTTGCCTTCTCCACTTTTTTAAAAGTAGCAGTTTTGCTTTTAATGGCACTCACCACTTTGTCAATCTCCGTCATTTGCTGAGGATAATTTTCAATCATCACATCGTCTTGAGAAAATAAAATTTGAGTTAACAGAATATTGGCAAACAATATGAATGTGATTTTCTTCATTAGACCAGTAGTATATACCAAAGAAAGTAAAAAAAAGCCTCATCTAAAAGTTAAAAGTGTTCAATTACCATCAACACCCTCAGGTAGATAAGTTTTTTGGCAATGGCCTATAAAATTAGATTTAATGGTTTTGAATTTTTATCTTAGCCTTCACAAAACTGATAAAATTATGTCATGTAGTGGATGTTCAACGGGGCGAGGCAATCATAACCAGAATACAAATGGCGGAATCCCCGCCGGTTGCAATAATAACGGCTCTTGCGGCACAGGCGGTGGCTGCAATAAATTAAACGTATTCGACTGGCTCGGCAACATGAGTTTGCCCGATGGCCAGAAAGCTTTTGATGTTATTGAAGTGCGTTTCAAGAACTCACGCAAAGATTTTTTTAAAAATACCAATAACCTTTCTTTTAACGTTGGCGATGTAGTGGCCGTAGAAGCTAGTCCCGGCCACGATATAGGCGTGGTATCGCTTACCGGTGAACTCGTTCGCCTGCAAATGAAAAAGAAGAACATCAATTTCGACAGCGAAGAAATAAAAAAAATATATCGCAAGGCAAAGCCTCAGGACGTTGATAAATGGAAAGAGGCACAAAACCTTGAAGTAAGCAGCATGTACAAGGCCCGCACCATTGCCTTACAGCTTGGCTTGCAAATGAAATTAAGTGATGTTGAATATCAGGGAGACAAATCGAAAGCCATTTTTTATTACACTGCCGATGAGCGTGTGGATTTCAGAGAACTTATAAAAGTACTGGCCGACGAATTTAAAGTACGTATTGAAATGCGCCAGATCGGTGCCCGCCAGGAAGCAGCACGTTTAGGCGCTATTGGCTCATGCGGACGCGAATTATGCTGCAGTACCTGGTTAACCGATTTCAGAACCGTTTCTACCTCAGCAGCGCGCTACCAGCAATTGTCATTGAATCCAATGAAATTAGCCGGACAATGCGGTAAATTAAAATGCTGTTTGAATTACGAATTAGATAGTTATCAGGATGCGATAAAAGAATTTCCGAATGTTGAGAACAAACGTTTGATCTCACAAAAAGGGGAAGCTTTTTTGCAAAAAACCGATATTTTTAAACGCACCATGTGGTGGAGTTATACAACCGAGCGCGATGTTTTCATTCCGCTCAGCATAGAGCGCGTAAAAGAAGTTTTAGAACTGAACGAAAAAGGCGAACACCCTTTTGACCTTGCTGTTATCATTAAAGAAAAAGCCACTGCAGTAGTTAAACAACCCGATTTTGAGAATGTAGTTGGTCAGGATAGTTTAACGCGTTTCGATAGAAAAAAACAAAGCAATAAAAATGGTCCGCACAAAAAACACGCTAACCAGAATAAGCCAAATCCGAACAATCAGAACAAGCCAAACCCAAACAAACCGAATCCGAATAAAAATAATCCTAACAATAAACCACAAGGACCAAGGCCAAATCAAAACGCTAAAGGTCCGCAGAATAATACAGCCAATACCAACAAACCAAATCCGAACCGCAACAATAACAACAAAAATAAACCAAGACCTCATCCTAATAAAGGACCGAACAAAGGACCCGAAAATGATGCACCAAAAGAAAATCCATAAGCAACTGAATTTTTTCATTGTATTTGCCTTTTGCGCTATACTGTTTTCGGCCTGCAACAGCGGCGTGGTTTATAACAAATACAACACTTTTGAGAAAAGCGAATGGTACGGCAAGAACAAAGCGGTTTTTGAAGTTGAGATCGCCGATAATCAACCTTTGTACGACGTTAATTTAATGGTGCGCCATGCAGAAGCATATCCATACAGCAATTTATTTCTATTTCTTACCACCAAATATCCGGATGGTAAAAGCACCGTTGATACTTTGGAGTGCCGCTTATCGAACAGTAAGGGCGAATGGTTGGGGAATGGTGCCGGAGATATTTTTGATCTCACAATTGGCCTTACCAAAAGTGTAAAATTTCCTTTGGTTGGAAAATATACTTTCAGTTTTGAGCAAGCCATGCGCACTGATCCGCTTCCTTTGATCACTGATTTTGGAATGGAAATTAAAAAAGCGAAATCGGTTGATTAAAAAATCAATTACCCTTCTCAAAAAATTCTTTCTCGGTAATTTGTTCCAATCCTTCAAGAGTGGTTTTATCCAAGGTGATTGGATAGGCGAAATTTTTGATCTCGTTCTTTAAACTGAAATACCCTAAGGGTTTTTCAAAACCTCCAACGGCTTCAGCAACTTTAAATACTTTTTCTTTATTCCATTCTTTACCAAAAACCATTCTTAAAACAATGTCTTCGTTGGGTAACTGACTTAGTTCTGCCGAATAATTTTCCTTTAAAAAACAGCAGCGCAGAAAACGATCTTCCTTGCCAAAAAAACAGATCACCGCATCGTTTCCGCTTAGGTTTTTTAAGGTAATGGACTTATTGGCTTCATTATCAAAAACAGAATTTGAAAAATAGGTGGCATATGGATCATCTCCAAGGTTCAAACTTTTATTTTCGGCTTGCACTACTTTGTCTTTGTTTTCAGTGTTCTTTATCGTTGTTTCTTTTTCGTAACCGTTGATGATGAACAGAAATAATCCGACCGCTAATGGTGCTGCAAACAAAATGTATTTGTATTCGTTATAGATCTTCGCGTCAGAATTGGTTTCCGATCTTTTGTATTGCTGATATTCTTTTTTATAGTTTTCCTTGAAATATTGACGGCGCTTTAATTCTTCTTCCGAAAAATTCCACTCCTTTTTCTTGGTGGCTCTGGCCTGAGCACTGGTTTGTTTTACTTCCGAACCGTATTTTAATTTTACATCGTATTGTTTCCGACGATGTGCATTTATGAGTACTTCGTAGGCTGCAAGAATTTTTTCGAAATGTTCTTTTCCATTAGGATTTTTATCGGGGTGGTAAAGTTTGGCTAATCGACGGAAAGCGGCCTTAATTTCTTCATTACCGGCATTAACAGGAATTCCTAATATGTCGTAATACGATGCCATTTATAAAAAGAAAAAGCCCTGGATTCTGTATTCACAAAAGCAGGGCTTTCTAATAATTTGAACTATTTTATTTTTTTTCTGCTGCGGCCGAAGTTACAACAGTCACTTTCGTAAGATCAAAATAGCGCATTGGGTTAACATAAAAATTCTTTACGCGCGCTGTGATTAAACGGTAATTACTTTCATACCAAAGCGTGATCAAAGGCGCATCATTCATCAGGATCTGTTCTGCCTTCATGAAATAAACCATGGCGCTGTCTTTGTTCCTTGAATCGCGACCCATTTTATAATACTTATCGAACTCAGCACTTTTGTAACGTTGCGTATTTGGATATGAAATTTTTGAAGTATCGGCGGGAATTGGTTCTCCGTAAAACACAGATAAGAATGATTCCGGACTTGGATAATCTGCGATCCATCCATCTCTGAAAATATCACCTTTACCTTTTACCTGTAAAGTAAATTTATCGGCAGTTGGTAATGATTCGAAGCTCAAATTCACATTTAAAACTTCTTTTAATTGTTTCTGAATCTCTCCGGCAACGGTCATGTTACGTGAGTTACCTGTATTTACAAGTAAGGTAACCTCAGGAAAACCAATTCCTCCCGGGAAACCGGCTTCTGCCAATAATTTTTTAGCTTTTTCAGGATCAAAATTGTAACCCGCTATCTCACTTATTTTGTATCCGCTGAATGTCGGAGGGGTTATACCGTTAATTGCAGGACCAAAAGCCTGACCGCGTAAAACTTTATCAATGATCTTATCTCTGTCGATGGCAAAATTAATGGCCTGACGAGCTTTTACATTATTGAAAGGTGCTTTATTAATGTTCAGAACATAATATTGCGTGATCATTTCTGAACTGCGCTCTAAAATAAATGTAGGAGGATTACTTTCGAAAGCTTTAATGTTCTCTTCCACAACTTGTCTAACACTATTAGATGGAATGGAACCTAAGTAATCGTATTTTCCTTCTTTAAAAAGGGTAAGGCACTCTTCAGTTGACAATAAAATATCTACAATAACAGTATCGATCAAAGGAAGAGAATTTCCTTTTTCATCTTTACCGTAATAATTTTCGTTTCTCAATAAAACAATATGAGCAGGCGTACTGGATTTTGCATCATATTTAAAGGGGCCGGCACCTGATTTCAAATTTTCCTTCTGCGTTTTATAAGCTTCTTCGCAAATAATGGAAGTTACCGGATTAGCCAGCATTTGAAGGAAAATTGCAGATGCATTATTCAATGTTATCGTAAAAGTATAGTCGTCGATGATCTTAAATCCTGTCAATTCAGCTTTTTGACCCTTTGAACTGGCTTCAAAATACTCGTTTGCCCCTACAATTCGGTCTTTAGCCACGGTTGGAAAGTGCATATTAGTAACCCGGTCGGTACACAATAACTCAAAAGTGAATTTTACGTCTTTTGAGGTGAGCTCAGGGCCCATTCCACCTTTTGAATCATCAACTTCTTGAAAATGAACACCCTTACGAAGATGAAAGGTTATTGTTTTACCGTCTTCCGAAACTTCCCACTTTTCTGCCAATCCGGGAACCGGCTCTAAGGTCTTAGGATTCAGTCGCACTAATCCTTCAAATATCTGGGATGCAATTAAGCCTTCTACCTGATTGGTAATGGCTTGCGGGAAAATGCTCTTTGGGGGAGAAACTTCAGCAATTCTTACAGTACCGCCACTTCCTTCGGAGCGATGGCTCTCACTAGAACTACTATTACAGGCCACTAAAATAGCTGAAACGGCTATAAACCCGGTTAATTGTGCTAAAATCCTCATAAAGTCTAAATTCTATACAAAGGTACTGAAATATAACATATTTATCAATACATTGAAAATAGGCTATTTTTTTTGCAAAATTATTTTGTTTTTTGAAAATATCGTTTTAATATTGCACTCGCCAAGTAAAATGGCGATTTGTTCAATTTGTCGATGAAAAAATTATTTCCATATGTACTTTTCTGCGTGTTAGCTTCTTTACAGGCGCACTCGCAAGGAGGGGTAATTATTTTAGAAGGTAACTATCAGGGTAAAAACCTATACATCCAGAATCCTTACGGAAGCGGTGGAGTTGGTTTTTGCGTAACCGAGGTGTTCGTTAACGGTAACATTACCACTGACGAGATCCAATCGAGCGCTTTTGAGGTGGATTTTAAGCCGCATAAGCTTAATATTGGCGATAAAGTTGAGATCAAGATCAAACATAAAGAAGATTGTAAGCCAAAAGTGCTTAACCAAGAGGTTTTAAAACCAAAAAGTACTTTTGAGGTAATAAGTATGTCAGTTGATAAGGATGGTACCGTTAAATGGTCTACTAAATCAGAAACCGGTAAATTAACCTTTAACGTTGAACAGTTCCGCTGGAACAAGTGGGTAAAAGTTGGTGAAGTTGATGGTGAAGGCACACCTGTTACAAACAACTACACCTTTAAAGTTCAGCCTCACTCAGGAAAAAATCAAATTCGCGTTCGTCAAACAGATTATAGCGGTCAGCCTCGTTTATCTAAACCGGTTGATTTGATGTCAGATGTTCCGGATGTATCATTTGCTCCTGTAAAGGCTTCTAAAGACATTAATTTCGTTTCTAACGATAAGCCAATTGAAACAATGTACGAGATTTATGATCAGTACGGTAACATCGTTAAAAAAGGATTTGGCAGCAAAGTAGATGTATCTAATCTTCCTAAAGGTGGTTACTTCTTAAACTTCGATAATAAAATGGGCGAGTTTGTTAAAAAATAATTTTTTAAAGTAAATATTTCAAAACCCCCGACTTCGGGGGTTTTTTTTTGGAATTAAGCCATACATTTGCAAGCATGTATACAATCAGCATAAATGGTAAAGCTCCGGTTAAAACCGACTTAAATCTTCAGGGGAACAAGATAACAGGTACACTTAATGAAAAAGCTGTTGAAGGCGATATTGAAACCATAAACGCAAACGAATACCATTTGCTGCTCAATAACAAGTCGTACAACATTCAGCTGATCAAAGCCGATTACATCGAAAAAAAATTACTGATAAAAATAAATGGGCAAAAATATAACATTGATGTAAAAGATAAATACGATGAGCTTTTACACAATTTAGGATTAGACAATATTGCTGCGAAAAAAGTTAATGATGTAAAAGCACCTATGCCCGGAATGGTTTTGAATATTTTGGTTGAAGAAGGGCAGCTTGTAAAAAAGGGAGATTCGCTTTTGATATTAGAAGCTATGAAAATGGAAAATATTTTAAAATCGCCGGCCGACGGAACCATTAAAAAAGTTGTGGCTACAAAAGGTGTTGCCGTAGAAAAAAATCAGTTGCTTATACAATTTTAAAATGGAAAATGACCGCAGAGACTTTTTAAAAAAAAGTGCCTTACTTGGATTAGTTGGTTTAACCGCTAATTTAATAGGTAAGGATAAATTAAATGCCATTGAAGATCTTACTCAAAAAATAAATGACGGCGGAAAATTTACGTTGCCTGCTCTACCTTATGCATACAATGCCCTGGAACCTTTCATTGATGCACAAACCATGGAGATCCATCACAGCAAGCATCATCAGGCTTATGTAGATAAGTTAAATAAAGCTCTCGAAAATTATAAAGGCGATACAACATGGACCGGACTATTTTCTCAGGCTTCAAAATTAGATGCGTCTATCAGAAATAATGGCGGTGGACATTTTAACCATTCGTTGTTCTGGCAATTATTAAAAGCTAATCCAACAGGCTCTGTAAATTTACCTTCCGGAAAGTTAATGGAAGCGATCGTAAAAAATTTCAAGTCATTCGACGATTTCAAAAAAGAATTCTCAGAAAAAGCCACGAAAATATTCGGAAGCGGATGGTGCTGGTTAATAGTACAAAGCTCAGCGCCAGGTGATCAAAGCGGAATACCTGCATTAAAGATCATGACAACTGCCAATCAGGATAATCCTTTAATGGATGTTGCAACCGAAAACGGAAAGCCAATTTTAGCTTTAGATGTTTGGGAACATGCCTACTATTTGAAGTATCAGAACAAACGCGCCGATTACATTAACAACTGGTGGAACATTGTTAATTGGCAAACTGCCGATAACCTATTGGCCGGAAAATAGCTTTCTAAAGCTATTTAAGCCTGTTTTCAAATCGTTAAACTAACACTAATTAACGGTTAACAATTACATTTAATCAATAGATAACTTATTTATTTCTAAGAAAGTTTACCTTTGCGGCAGCAAATCAGAATGAGGTCATTTTTTAAAATAGTTTTTTTAATTGCGTTAAGCCTTTCCATAAAAGCGCAATCTCCCACTTTAAACATGGGTGGTACTATTTCTCAGGAAGATAAAACTGCACTTGCCGATGCACTTGTTAGCGTTACCCGCGACGGAAAACCTTTCACTTCATTCTTAACATCAGCAAGCGGTACTTATTTTCTTTTCCTTGAAATGGGTTCTCAATACGAAGTAAGTGTTACCAAAAAAGGTTATGTAAAGAAATTTTTTACAATCAGTACTTTAGGCGTTAAAGATGTAAAAGAGCGCAAACGGTTTTCGGTGATGGTTGCTGATCTTGAATTGATCGAAAATTATCCCGGTGTTGATTTCTCTGCATTGAATCAACCCATGAACAGATATTATTACAATGCCAAGACAGATGATTTTGAATACGACGACAATTATTTGAGGGAGATGTTGGCTGAGTTGAAAAAAATTAAAGATGAAAAAAGACAGGCCATTAAACTTGCTCAGCAAAAAGCCGATAAAGAAAAAAAGAATTCATCTCTAGCAAAACAAAAAACCGCAAAAGAAGAACAACTCGCTCTTGAAGCAGAAGCAAAAAAGAACAAACCTGAACCTGTTGCCACTCCAGCTGCCTCATCTCAAAAAATTCTTACAGCCGATGCACTTATCGTAAACAATAATGGCGAAAAAGTTGCAGAGCTTTTATTAAAATACCAGCCCGGTGTTACGGAAGAAGTGATCAATGGCAGCCATGTTCTAATTATACAGCGCATACTGGTCGTAAAAAACGAAATGGCCTGGGTATATCACAAAAAGATCTTCGACTGGGGTGGCGTGGCCTGTTTTCGTGATGGAAAACCCATTACCGAAAGCGTATTTGAGGCCGAAACTAAAAACAAAAGTTAAGCCCCTCGTTTCCTACAAACTTTCCTGTTTACTTCTGAATTTGCTCTACAAAAGAGCCTCAATGTATCCCCTTTTTTTGCTATTTTTGATGTTTTATAATTATGCTTAGAACATTTACCTGCGGCGAACTTACAAGTGCCGATATAAATAAAGAAGTAACCCTCTGCGGATGGGTGCAACGTACTCGTGATAAAGGAACCTTACTGTGGATCGATCTGCGTGACCGTTATGGAATTACTCAATTATTTTTTGATGAAACCTCAGCCCCTGAAATAACAAAAAAAGCGCGCTCATTGAGTCGTGAATTTGTTATTCAGATAAAAGGACTGGTCATTGAACGTGAAAGCAAAAACAAGAACATTGCTACTGGCGACATTGAAATAAAAGTAAGCGACATTAAAATTTTAAACGAATCGAAAACTCCTCCTTTCACTATTGAAGATGAAACTGATGGTGGCGATGAATTAAGAATGAAATACCGTTACCTCGATCTTCGTCGTAATGCAGTTCGAAAAAATTTAGAGCTACGTCACCGCTTAGCCATTGAAACCAGAAACTATTTGGATAAACTGAAATTTCTGGAAGTAGAAACTCCAGTACTAATTAAATCTACACCCGAGGGTGCCCGCGACTTTGTTGTGCCAAGCCGCATGAATCAGGGACAATTCTATGCTTTACCTCAATCGCCTCAAACCTTTAAGCAATTATTAATGGTGAGTGGTTTCGACCGTTATTACCAAATTGTTAAATGTTTCCGAGATGAAGATCTTCGGGCCGACAGACAACCGGAGTTCACACAGATCGATTGTGAGATGAGCTTTGTAGAGCAGGAAGACATTCTGCAAACCTTTGAAGGAATGGTAAAACATTTATTTAAAACTGTTAAAGGAATTGACATCCCTGCCCTGCCGCGAATGAGTTATGCCGATGCCATGAAATATTACGGCAACGATAAACCTGATACTCGCTTTGAAATGAAGTTCGTGGACCTGAACAGCATTGTAAAGGGGAAAGAATTTAAAGTATTTAACGATGCAGAAGCCGTGATCGGCATTTGCGCAAAAGGTGCTGCCGAATATACCCGCAAACAACTGGATGAATTAACTGATTTTGTTAAGCGGCCACAAATTGGTGCGACCGGTTTGGTCTATGCACGTGTTAACGCTGACGGCAGCATTAAATCAAGTGTAGATAAATTTTACAGCGAAGAAGAATTAAAAAAATGGGCAGCAGCATTTAATGCACAAGCCGGAGATCTTATTTTAATTTTAGCAGGGCCAACAGAAAAAACACAAAAAGCTTTAAGCGAATTGCGTTTGGAAATGGGAACCCGTTTAGGTTTACGCGATAAAAATAAATTCTCGTGTTTATGGGTAATTGATTTTCCATTGTTAGAATGGAATGAAGGCGATCCGAATTTACTGGCATCACTTGCCGGTAGATGGCATGCTAAACATCACCCGTTCACGTCACCAAAACTTGAAGATTTTGAATTACTGAATACAGATCCGGGTGCTGTTAGAGCCAACGCTTACGATATTGTTGTGAATGGTGTGGAGATCGGCGGAGGAAGTATTCGTATTCATGACAGAACTTTACAGGCAAAAATGTTTGAGGTTTTAGGCTTCAGCAAAGAAGATGCTCAGAAACAATTTGGTTTTTTAATGGATGCCTTTGAATTTGGCGCACCTCCGCACGGTGGTATTGCTCTTGGTTTTGACCGCCTGTGTTCTCTATTTGGAGGTGCCGATTCCATCCGCGACTTCATTGCTTTTCCGAAAAACAATTCCGGTAAAGATATGATGATCGAAAGTCCGAGCGAAATCAGCGAAGAGCAATTAAAAGAACTGGGTATAAAATTATCTCAATAGTGAAGTGAGCGAGTCTATCCTGTCCCGACAGCTATCGGGATGCCGAAGGATCTGCTTCACTACCACCTAACACCTTTTAGTGTTAAGATTTACCCTGCTATTTGACCAACTATTAAAAGGGTCTGCCGGTTACCATTTTAAAGTATAACTTCAAATAATAATGTCTTTAATGCGTTATTAAATAAACCACAGCCATGAAAAAGCTAGCCAAATCAATATACCTGATCGCGTTTGTTGGAACTACACTATGCGCTCAAACACAACCATTAGCCTTTTATAAAAGATGTCTGGTAACCAGTATCACCGGCGGCCCAAGTTCGGCTTTGTACACAACCAGAACGAATGACGGGAGACCTTCTCACAGCGATCGATTAACCGGTAGTATTGATCCCATTATTATGGAGTATGGCATTACAAACCGTTTAGGTATTGGTTTTAGTCATGGCGGAGAAACTTATTACGTTAATGCGAATGACTTTTATAACGCCAATGTGCAGGAAGGTAGTGAGTATATGTTCTCCACTACTAAATACTTAACGTTAGACCTTTCGTATCACCCTTTTGTTACTAAAAGACTAGATTTGGCTTTATTTACAGGCATTGGTTACTACAACGTGTCAGGAAGTTGCTACAATAATAATTTCGATGATAAATGGTCAATGCCGGCATTATACAATTATAATGGCAGAGGGGCTGTTGCCCGCGTTGGAGTGCGTAGCCGATTTTATCTTACAAAACGATTTGGGGTAATGGGATTGTTGTACGCATTTAATGGCTATGCAAAAGAAAAACAAAAACCCAATACCGTTTCTGACGCAGTTAACAATTCAAGTTATTCGACCAGTTTAACGGGAGTTGGTGCAGAACTGGGAATTTGTTACCGGCTGTTTAAGCAAAAAGGAGTAGTGAAAGAAACTGCTAAAGTGAAAAAGGCACAAAGGATAAAAAAGGTTAGAAAAGAAAAAGAAGAGCAGGAAAATGATAAGGCTCCCCTTTTTCGTTTAGTGTGGGATTAGAAATAAAAAAGGCATCCTATAACCGGGCCTTTTGCTGTACGTTCAGATTATCCTGACTTTTAAATTAATTGATTCTATTAATGGTATAGATAATTAACTTTATTATTCCCACACCTAAAGCCACTATTCCGCTCATTGAAATTATTGCGAATATTAACGCGGCTTCAGAGAATTGAAACGCGAGCAACCACGCCAAACAAAATCCAACAAAAGCTAAAATTGATCCAAGCAGAATCCATTTTATTGAGCCCTTACCGGGAATGTTTTCCCTACGTTCATCTATCTTGCGCAATATTTGTTCGATCAATTTGAGATCGGCTCCGTTCTCCTTAAGCTCTATCCTGATGGCGTTAGAGGACTTTCCTTGAGACTTCAAAACTTTTGCCTCGTCCAAATACTGCGCAAACACTTCGTCCATCTATACACAAAATTATTTTGACTCGAAATAGAGTCTCAAAATTAAATTTAATTCTTAATCACTTTTTCCGTTTTAAATGGAGCTCCATTTTCATCTTTCAGAACCACCATGTAAACTCCGGATTCTTTGTTACTGATGTCTATTTTCAAATTCGCATTCAGCGATTCTTTCAATATCAGTTTTCCACTCACGTCAAATACCTCAGCTGTACCTTTTGTATCCTGTGCAAAGTTTACATTAATAATTCCTGAAGTTGGGTTTGGAGA
>JANYIQ010000047.1 GCA_025362575.1 Bacteroidia bacterium | reverse complement strand
CTAACACCTTATATTGAAATTAATTGGAATTTTTCTTTTGCTGAAAGCTGCAAAAAGTTTGCAATTTCATAAATCACAATTCCATTTAATGTTTCGTAATCAAAGATTTTACTTTGTGATAATGCTAAAAATTCCATCGCGAGTTCCTGCAAATAATTGGATGCAGATCTTTCTTCCAACTCCTCGTACTCTATGATAGCCGCGCCATACAGCTTGGGCTTCAATACATTTGAATATTCCAGGATCGAGAAAACGCGTTCTCCTTTTATGAGAATATCCATCTCACCGTTCTCAAATGTTTTCAGAACTCTTGAAATACTTACCTCAACACCATTCGATTTTATTTTTCCATTTACAGAAAATGGAATTCCAAAATGTGCCTCGTTTTCAAGACAGTCATTTACGAGCTGCTTATACCTTTCTTCGTAAATGTGTAGCTTAAGGGTTTCTCCCGGTAAAACCACCACATTTAAAGGGAACATTGGTATTGTTAATTGCTTGATTGCCATTTTGACCTCCTTTATAGACTTAGACGCAATAATCGTGCAAAAGGTTTGGTAAATTCGCGAAGCGAGGAAAATAGAAAAACCATAACTAATTATAAATTAATAAGTTATGTTTTTTTGAGTTCGTGAAACCGGGTAACTATTGAGTGAACTATTGAGCTAAAGAATCGCTTTTACTGTGTAATATTCAGTTTTTTCGCAATTGCCGGCGGTAAGCCTTTTTTATGAAGCATTAAACTCGTGGTTTTATACAACACATAACTTTCGGATGCGTAAAAATAACCGCCACATTCATTCAGATCGCTTCCCCAAGAATTTTTTACTACATAATAAATGGTTCCGTTCTGATCTTTCACACTTCCTACAATGTGCATGCCGTGATCATCTTGTGTTTCGTAATTATCAAATGCTTTCTGACGAAGCTCCTGCGTTACATTGAGTTGTTTTTGAGGTTTAACAGCAAGTGATTTTTTTTCTTCATCACTTAATTGCTCAAATGGTTTATCTGTAGCAAGGGCCAGACCGTCACGATACATGAATTCCTTTTCGCTCACATCAGCAGCCCATGCAATCGTGAATCCGTTCTGGATCGCATAATTCATCACCTCTCTGAATTCAGCCAAAGGTACATTGTACATATCTTGCCAGTTCCAGTTATCAGGAACTTCTAAAACGAATTTTGAATAAAAAGGATGGTGAGTAAATGAGGTTATGAAAACATAATCATCAGCAACAATTCCCATTGCATCGGCATAAGATCTCGGCGTGTAGCTCTTTCCTTTGTAGTCAAATTTCTCAGGCACTTTTCCTAAGAAGGCGTCACAAGTTGCTTCAATAGAAGCATGCACCGCATCAAAATCTATCTTCTGATTTTTACTATCATCAGCAACTGCTTTAACCATTCCGGTCAGCATTTCTTCAACCACTGTATGATTGTGCTGATCTTTTGGATCTTTTTTTCCTGTATAAACATCTTCAGGCACCATACCATAATTCTTTAAAACCCAAATAGCATCAGGGAAACCGCCACCCTGGCCAAAGTTAGTGTGGCTGTGCATGCGGATAAAATTATCGGCCTTTAAAGGGTATGCTTTACGCGCTACGAACATTTCGGCCAAATTAAATTCTTTGCCCTTACCCATGCGGATCAATTCGCTTTCGAAAAATGATAAAGCCGAAAACGACCAGCAGGTTCCGGTCATGTTTTGATTTTGTACAGCGGTTGCATCCAAATTCTTTATCACTGTGAATTTATATTCACTGCCTTTTTTGTTGGTCAGCTCCTGCCCGGCAGGCGGCGTAACCTTAATGTCGTTCCTTACATCCTGCGCAAAAACTGCAGTGCCAATAAAACTGATTGCAAAAAATAAACGCGTTGTTTTTATCATGATTTCTGGATTTGTGTTTTTGTATATTTCAGTAAATAAGAGGTTTCAAATATCGTGAACAGAATATAATGAAGCATGAAATGAAGAGCAAAACTGACCATATGCGGTTTATCAATCAGACTATAAATAAAAACGCCGATCATGCAAAGTAACAGGCGTAGCATAGAAGTGAACATGATCTTAAAAACAAAATCCTTTGGGTCGGCATATTTTTTAAATAAAATGAAATTGATCAATAAACCTGTACTCAGAAAAAATAAAATGCTGACAAACCAATAGGGATTGCTGATCTTTTCAATATTTAATAGATTGATGCCAAACGACAATATTCCCGCCAAAACAGAAACCAAAAAAAACACTTTTGTTATTTTGAGAAACATCCTATTATTTAGGTTTAATAAAATCTTTTAATACAAGATACATGGCAGCAAAAATAGAAATAAGACTTAATATTATGGTGTAAATCGGAGTTGAATCTTTATTATAGATCTTATCCAATTTATAGCCCCCCCAGCACCCTAAACCAATAACCACAGCCATTTGTATGGCCATGTTGCTGTATTTAACGTAAGGATTAGGCGGTTTTTGCGGCGAGGGGTTCGCTGACATTCTTAATGTTTTTTACAATAGCACCCATATTACAGGTACCGGTAAATACTGCGCCCGGCTCAATAGAAATTTTTCCGGTGGCAATATCGCCTAATATTTTAGCTGTGCTTTTAAGCGCCAGTATCTCACTTACATTTATCTTTCCTTTGATCTCGCCCGATATATCGGCATTCTGGCAGGTTACATGTCCTTCGATCTTCCCATTTGGGCCAATCACTAAACGACCGTTCAATGAAATATTTCCTGTTAAAGTGCCATCAATGCGCACATCCCCGGTTGAATTTATATCTCCCGTAATTTGAGTTCCGCTGCCAATTAAATTAATAGCTGAACCTTCGCTGCTTGAGTTTTTATTTCCTAGTCCTAACATGATAATTAATTAATTCAGTGCAAGTTAAGGTTTTTTTCTTGAATTCAAAAAAGAGCAATTTTTTACTTGGAAGGGGCAAAAATAGTCTTATAAGCCTCCTCGTAAAATGCTCTGTATGAGGATGCATTAGCCTTTTTAAAGAATAAAGGCACGTTTTTAGCCGAAATAATGAAAAAACTGTAGGCTTCCTTAATAATAGCTCCTTTATAAATTTTAGTATCTCCTTTTAAATTATCGATATAGGTTTGGGCCTCTTTTGCATCCGGAAAAGACTTAACCAAAATCATCTGCTGTGAAATTCCATACAAATTACTGGTCACTTCAAATGTTTTGTTGCTGTAATACTCTGCATTAAAATCTCCAATAGCACTTTTAAAAGGGTTTGCCATTTTAGGATCGTCGGGCGAAATAACCATGGCAAAATGTTCGCTGTCGAAATTAATTTTAAATGTATCCGCCACCGCCACATTTGTACTTGTGGCGTTTGAGAACATATCCGGGTTTTTCTGTTTCTTGATCGACAATAAGATTTCGTTCGCGCGAGGTGTAACTTCAGCTTTTGGATACAAAATGGTTAATTGCTTTAATGCCGATTCCATAGAATCAATTCCTTTCGCTTTTCCTAAACTCATTGCGCGGATAAATTCAAAGCGTGTGAAGAAATCAGTTTTCCCGAATTTATTATTGGCTTCAGTACTTTGCTGTAAAGCGCTTTCGTAATTCGCCGCCAGATAAGCTTCGTAAGTAGAAGCATACGTTTTTTCTACCTCACTGCGCTGTGCATTGCGTTCTTCGGCGTACTTCGGATTTTTAATGAGTTTAGAATATTCACTGTTCGGATACTCACTTAATAATTTCTCTTTATAAAAATCGGATTGCTCCTGATTCTTTAAAGCCTGATACAAACGATACAAATGGTAGTAACACGACAAGCGATATTTATGATCGGCATATCGTTTATTCAGATCTTCAAAAGCAGCAATTGCTTTTTTATTATTATTCAATTCTTCACGATAAGTTGAACCCAAAAGGTAATCCGCTTCAATTATTTTCCCGTCAGAAACTTTTATTAAACTGTCATTTAAAGGCAAGCGCTTCAAATAATATTCTCTTGTCTTTTTAGGATCGTTACTTTTTGCGGTGCCATTTTTTGTTGTATTGGTAGATGTATTGGTAGCGGTACTATTTGGGTCTTCTATCACAACGCCTTTCTGACTTCTTCGCCAGTTATCTTCAAGTTTTCGGTTACCCCACTTTTTTGCGAAATCACTTATACCAAAACTAATAGTAGTTTGATTATAAAAATACCAACCGCTTCCGCCCAGCCCAATACTGCTTCCCACATTGGTATTGGTAGTTGAACTCAGAGGATTCTGGTTCTTAGCAAGCGCTGCCTCCAATTCTTCTTTCTTACGCTGTTCTTCATCGATCAGTTTCTGAATTTGTTTATCGATCGCTTTGTTTCTGGTGCTTTCATCCATTCTGGCGAGGGATTGCAAACTATCTTCATGCTGGATCGTTTTAATGTAACCCACTAAAACCTCAAGCGTTTTTTTCCGACTCGAAATACTCATGTAGTCCGGATGATCTTTTGGCAATACCGTAACCGTACTGTCGTAATAAGCACCCGACGCCGTGTAATCTGTTCTGTCAAAATAGATCTCTCCTAATTTCAAAAACGATAAGGCTTTTTGATTCGGATTACTCACACTGCTTTGTGCCGATTTTTTGTAATACACCAAAGCATCCGCCTGATGTTTTTCCTTCTCTTCAATTTCACCGAGTGTATAGTAGATCACATCCAGGTAATCTGAGTTCTTTGCATCTTTTGTCATTTTAAGTAATTGCTTTTTAAGCTTAACAGTGTTCTGATTTTTTGTGTCGAACAATCTTGCCAGTTTTATTGTAGCATAAAACACCATATCGTAAGATGGCTTTAACCCAATTGCTTTAGTGTAATATTGTCTTGCTCTTTTGTAATCTTTATCCTGCTCCGATAACTGAGCCGCAATAAAAGCATAACGCGCACGCTGCTTTCTTTTAATGCCGTTGATCATCCCTTTCTGATTCGAGGCTTCTACCAAAACAGCGATTGCTTCTTTATTAAGACCGCGTTTAATAAAATAATCTCCACGCACAGGATAAAGCTGATTCTTGATCTTTTTAGGAAGTTTTTTATCGTTAGTGAGTAAACTGATCAAAGGGGCTGAATTGGAAACGGAGCCAATTTCGTTATACGATTTTGCCGACCATAACAAAGCGGTGTACTTATCTTTTGTTTTATAGGTTCTTGCTACATACTCAAAAGATTCTATCCCTGAAAAAAATTCTCTTTTATAAAAGTGTGCAATTCCAATGTTGATCCAATTGTTATCGATCCATTTTCCGGCAGTCGGGATCTCATTATCCTTTTTATCCTTGATGGCGTGACGCTGAATTACCAGCGATGATTTCTTTATAGCCTTATCAAAATCAGGAAAAGTTGTTTTTGCGTTTTCGTTAGTAGGCAAAATGTAAACCGGAAGTACTTTTTCGAAATTCTCTTTGTTGTTTTTTTCTATTTTATAAATGCCGTCTTTAATGCTTTCGTTAGAATAATAATAGCCGTTGTAGCGCGCAGTAAGATTATGAAAACCACGATGAATGAACGTGTTTTTTTTGGTGCTGCAATTTTGAAGCGTAATAATTGCCAGGAACAGCACTAAATATGTCGAAAACCTTTGTCTCACAACCCGTTATAACGTAGAACCTGTAAAAATAGTATATTTTACGGAGAAAAACTCCGATTTTCGCCTCTTAATGGCCTTAAAATCAGGGGAAATTCTGAATTTAATTTTGTAACTCGCTAATAGCCAGCCAGGCCATCAGTCCTGAGCCTATTAGCAAAGCATCTTCATCAATATTAAAGGTAGGTGTATGAACCCCTGAAGTTATGCCTTTACGTTTATTTCCGGTTCCTAAACGGTAAAAACAAACCGGCAATATCTGAGAAAAATAAGCAAAATCTTCTGCCGTCATTCGTAAAGGTAATTCTTCAACATTTTCTTTTCCCAAATATTCGATGGCTGCATTTTTACAAAGTTCGGTAAGCTCTTTATCGTTAACCAAAAACGGATAACCATTCAGAATTTTCAATTCTGCTTTTGCATTGTTTTTGGCACAAACCTCATTTATTGTTTTGGTGATAATGGCATGCGCTTCTTTTCTCCAGGCTTCATCCATTGTTCTGAAAGTTCCCTGCAAATCTACTTTTTCGGGAACAACATTTGTCGCACCTTTTCCTTCAATGTTCCCAAATGCTAAAACAGTAGGGGGATTCATTTTCCCATCGTTAGGAAATAATTTCTTTAGCTCTAATAAAACTTCTGCCGTAATGAGCAGGGGGTTATTGTATTCGGAAGGCATGGCAGCATGTCCGCCTTTGCCGGTAATGGTCAGATAAATTTCATCGGTGCTCGCCATGTACATTCCGCTTCTGAAACCGACTTTACCAACTTCCATACTTGGATGAACGTGTTGTGCAATGGCTTTGTTCACTTTGGGATTATCCAACACACCTTCTTTGATCATCAATGATGCACCTCCCGGCAACACCTCTTCACCCGGCTGAAAAATAATTTTTACAGTACCTTCCCACTCTGCTTTTGTATCGTTCAAAATTGCGGCCGCTCCTAAAGCACAGGCACTGTGTACATCGTGACCGCAAGCGTGCATTAGGCCCTGGTTTTTTGAAACATAATCCACATTATTTTTTTCAAGGATGGGCAATGCATCCATGTCGGCCCGGAGCATGATCACTTTTTTATCAGGGTTTTTTCCTTTTATCAAAGCTACGATCCCAGTTTTTACATGGCCCGTGGTATATTCAATTTTTAATTCGTCGAGAATGGAGCAAATGAATTTTGAAGTTTCAAATTCTTTGAACGATAATTCAGGATGCTGATGAATATGATGTCTTGCATCCATCACCATGGCATTGTATTTTTTAGCGAGGGCTTTTATTTGATCTACGTTCGGCATCATTTCCAGAAGATCATTTTAATGCCAAGTACAACTATTATCACACCAAAGATCTGTTTCACTGTTTTTTGATCGATGGAAATGGCAAGTTTACTTCCCAAATAACTTCCGATCACAAAAGTGGAACCAATGATAAACGCAGTTTTAAATTCAACATAACCGGCCTTGTAATAATTTACTACTCCTAAAATTCCGATCGGTAATAAGAACATGAATAAGGTGGTGCCTTGAGCCTGATGTTGTGTATAGTGCAAAAAATAAACAAGCACGGGAACAATTATTATACCGCCACCAATGCCAACCATGCCGCTTAAAAAACCCGCCACTAAACCAACCAGAAGTAATACTAAAATACTGTTCATAATTCTACCGGCTTATTAGATTTTTAAAAGTCTGTTGTAAAAGATAAATACGTTACACCCTTCTGGATTTTCATATCATCCACTCCACGCGCAAAATCCAATCGCACAAAATAACCAAGCAAACGCGTTCTGAAACCAATTCCATAACCTGCAACCAACGGATTTTTCTGATTGTAAATAGTAAGTGTGATCGGATTATTGTAGTATGTATTCTTATTTAAAACGTTATCATCGCTTAAAGGATTATAACCGTACCATGCCATTCCAAGATCGCCAAATCCAACGACCTGAAAATTATTAATGAAGTCGGATCGGATCGGACGATTCAATAAGTATCTGAAAATTGGCCAGCGCAACTCCGAATTATAAACCACAAAATTATTTCCATTACGGATATTTTGTTTAAAGCCTCTCATGTTGGTTGCTAAGGTCTGGAACTGATACTCATCTGAGTGATTCACGTTTATGGTTTGATTGAAAGAAGCATTGAACCAGTTATCCACACCACCAAGATAGTAGATGAGCTTATCTGTTCCCCACGACGAACCGCCCGCCAAACGGTTACACCAGATCAGATCACGATGCACTTTTTTATACCCTCTCAGATCAAAACCATAGTTGATCATATCATGGCGGGTCTCCTTGATCAAGCGCCAGTACTCGGCCCACATTTTAAAACGAATACCGTTGTATAAATTCAATCCGCGTTTACGGGTGTTATCAAAAATAAATTCCAAACGCGCCCCAACATAATTATCGTAAACATTTTTTCTCGGTAACGAGTAATCGCCAACAGAGGCATATACGGTCCTGTCGTTACGGTAAAGAATGGAAAGTCTTGTAGCCGCAACTTCATTAAATGGCAACTTCATTGAATAGCGTGCATCATGCGTATGAATTTTAGCAATGTCGCCATAATAGCCTGCCACTTTTAAGAATGATTGACGGTGTAAAACCAACTGATGATCGATCAGTTTTTTGCGATTCTCGAAACTCAATAAATACTCGTTATCCAAAGTTCCTGAGATTCGGAAACCCGCTACAATTCTTCTGTCTTCGAACAGATCGCTTAATCCTACTTTGATCAGGGCATTCAATCCGGGATTCAGGTAAATGGGATTGCTTCCACCAGTGAAACGCTGATAGGTTGTACTTAAATAAGAGTTATCCAATTGAGTAGTTACGTAATCAGTGTAAAAAGCGGTGTAATAATTTTGTTGGATCGGGAACTTGAATTCTGTTGGCTGTTTTGCTTTTGATGTATCATTTGGCGTTGGAGTAGTTGTTCCAAAACTAACGGTCTGAGTATTACCCTTATCCTTCGGTTTATTTTTTTCGCCGGATAAAGTATAATTATTAAAATCGATGCCCTCCGTTTTTTTAGCGGTAGTGTCTTTATTATTTACCTGGGCTGTTTTTTCTTCCTGCTTTCGCAACGGTGTATAGGCCGTTTTTTCGGGGTCGTAAATATTAGGGCGGGCCGCAACTTTATACCAGGTATTATTTAATTTTGGGTACATCGTTGCATCATTCAATTCAACGAGGTCAGAAACAATTAATTTTTCTTTTCCTTCATCATAAAATATTTCGGCTACCTTATTGTGCCTTGCACTTATATTTTGTTCAATGATGTTGCGGTTATAATTGGTAAGCGCTTTCGAATTAAAAAAGTAACGGTAGTGCTCGGTTGTATCCACAAAAGCGATACTGCTGTCGAATTGCGCGATGTAACGGTTGTAAATTCCGTTCTTCTCACTTAAAAAAGAAATTTTATCTTTTGAATATTCCTGCGCCTGAGTTTCGTTGATCTCATCGGTTTTTGTCATGCGAATTAACACCTGCGTTTTGAAAGGATAGCTTGCATAGAACATATCGTTATACTTACTCATCTTATAAGTATACTTGGCATCGTCTGTCGATCTTACGGTGTCCGACTTCCTGTTACTTTCAAAAACAATTCCGGTATTATTCTGAATGAAGATCGGATTATTATCATCCCATATATCATTGGTCAATTGCTCTAAACCGCCACTGCTCAGGCTATACACAAAAATATCGGCCTGACCCTTTCCTTTCTTAACAGCACTGATCACTAATTTTTTTCCGTCGGCACTGAACGAAAAACTATTTACTTTTTCAAAACCGGTCATGTTTCGTTTATTCTTTTCGCCGGTAGTAACATCGTAAGTCTGAAGTATCATTTGGTTCTTGCGTTCATAGATCATTCCCACAATGTTATTATTAGGATGCCATCCGAGTAATGGATAGTTGTAATCGTCCATGCGCTCCAACTTTGGACCCATTTTTAAAAGTCGTTTGTGTTTTGGATCTCCAACTGTATTGATCCAAACCTTAGACTGACTCATTTCACTTGATGCGTAAACTACTTTTTGTCCGTCGGGACTGATCTTTAAATTATAATAGTGTCTTCCTTTTTTTGGTTTTTGAAGTGCGAGTGGAGCAACCGGAAAATTTCGCAAAGAATCATTATAGGTATAATAACGTTTATTGAAAGCATCGCTCAATTCCAAAATAAAATTATTGAGATTGGAACCTGCGATCTGAATGAAAGCATTGTCCGGCGAACGTGTTACGCGTGTCATGTATAACACATTTTGAATAGCGGACTCGCCGTTAACATCTGCCAGGTGATACCAAATGGCATGACCTGCCAGTGTAGCCTGTTTGCCGGTAAGATAATTGAAACGGTAGAATTGATTGTTCTTGATTGCATCCATTAATTCAATATCCACTTTTGTATTCCAGTCTTCCGATAAATACGCGATCAATCCGCTTTTATACCATTCCGGTAAATTCAATAGTGTTGAATTCTTTACTACATCACGTGTCCTTCCACCGTATAGATACTGATCGATCATTAATTCGGCAAGCGCTGCACGGATCTGACGATCGAGGTCGGCATGACTGCCATTAAAAAAGATACAGATTTTATCGCCAACTATTCTGGTCATACCACCAACATTCGAATTATCTTCAATCGCTAAACCTAAATTACTTTGCTTAAAATCGTTTTGATTATTGTAAACCAATACCTGAATCTTATCCTCCACTTGATGGTTGAGTCGTTTTTCCAGGATCGGTAATTGATTGTTCAAAGAGGTAGCAACGTATTTTGCAATTTCTCCGCCACCTTGATATTGATACACTTTAAAACGATCGAAATCCAGATAAGTCCACTCGAAGTTCTGATACTGAATTCTGTTTTTCCCAAAATCCATTTGCATGCCATAGTAGAACTGCGCAAAAGAAACTTTCGCAGCCATTAAAAGGCATAACAAAAAAAGATGTGAAAAACGTTTAAAACTCATAGTGAAGAACCACTAAAGGTAACACTTTTTTTTTAGGCAATGAAGTATTTGAATGCTTGTATCAGACTGAAATACTGTGCATTGCAAAGGATTTAGGCTTTGATCAGAGGAGCTTAACGTATTCAATTAATAATTTGCATACATCCACATATTCGGTGAGCGGAAGTGTTTTTTCAATATCCTGTACATCATGATAAGCCCTGATGCCACCCAAAGTGTAAATAAAAAAACATGGAACTCCTTTTTCGCTGAACCAATAATGATCACTTATGCTTGCCTTGCCTCTTTGTTTGATTTCTTTGATCAAATGCTGCTCGTTGTTTATCGATTTTAGTTTTTCGAACTGAGGTTTATATTCCGTAGCATTTACTACCATAATACCTTCATCGCCCGTTCCAAGAAGATCAAGGTTAATTAAAAATTTGATCGACTTTAGATCGAACTTACTTTCATCTACAAAATTTTTAGAACCTAAAAGTCCTGCTTCCTCACCGGCGAAAAATAAAAATACAGTTTTATACTTAGGCGGATTTTTGCTGTAGTATTTTATCAGATTTAAAAGCAAACTTACGCCGCTTGCATTATCGTTAGCGCCCGGAAAGTACGTTTGTTTTCCCATCCCGCCAAGGTGATCGTAATGCGCTGTAAAAACAATGGCGGTATCATTTCTTTCCTTACCGGGAATAAAAGCGCAAACATTTTTACTGATGTATTTGGTTAAAACCTTGCTTTCCAAATTAACTTCAACGGTTTTAAGATCCTTTGTTTTTTCCTGGTCCAAAATTTCAACCACACAATAATTTTCAGCTTTATCCGCAACGCTGAAAGTCAGTTTTTTCTTTACGGAAACGACCAAGGGCATTGGACTTCCTTCAGCCAGATAATTAACACTGTCTTTTTTAATAAGATTGAATTTTCCTTTGATACTGCCGCTTTCTGGACTAAAAATATAATCGTATCCGGGCTTCAATAACTTGCCGTTGAGCTTAACAGTAACCTTATCCGGGAAGGTGTTTACATTTTGATCGAACCACTGATAATAGCCGGTTGCGAAAAGCGGTTTGGCTTCCGACTTTTCCATTTCTCGTACAATATACTTAGCGGCAAGGTCTAAACCGTTATTCAAATAACCTCTTCCAAAAAATTCTTTCGAGGTCAGCTTTTTGATCACTTGTCTTGCGTAAAGCGAATCCTGGGCCGAAACAAAATGGTCACAAAAAAATAAAAAGAAGATCGGGAAAAGAATTTTTTTCATGCTTTATATTTCAAGAATTTCTTCTCCGCAAAATGATCATTGGAAACGTTTTTTGTTGATCTGATAAAGTAGTTTGGTTAGATCGCTCGTCTCGCTCCAGTAATAAATATTCTTCAGTTCGTTAAGATAAGCAGTGCTGGTTTCAAGACTAGTAAAAGAGTTGATCTGATCTACCGCAAGATTAAATTCAGTAGTGCTTTGTTTGAATAATTCATTAATGATCCTGAATTTATCATTCAGACTGAATTCCAATTTTTTAACTTCAGGAAGATTTTCGGCTTTTAATTCTGCCAGTACAGATTCAGCATTGGCTATCTTTTCCGACATCTCCAGTTCCCTTATTCCTGTAGTATCCACAATTGATTCAGGAGTTTTTTCCATCACTTTTAAATGAAGGCTCAGACTTGGTGACAATTCCTTTTGACCTTTAATGTATTTGTAAATGGCAATTTGTTCGCTCAGCTCATTCACTTTCACATTGATCTTTTCCATCTCAAGCACAGTAGGCTGAATATTCTCGTCAATATCAATAAGCAGAGCCTTTACTTCAAGTGCCGCCAGTTTTAACTGTTCAAAAGCTTTGTCAGATGTCATTTTCGTTATTTTTTGCAAATAAATTTCAAAATAAAGTTAGTGCATTTAATTTTACGTAATTTTACATTTATGCATTCTTATTAACGCTTTTTAAACAATGTTTTTAGAACATAATAATACTCATCAAAAACGCGGCTGGATCGAGGTTGTTTGCGGGAGTATGTTCTCAGGCAAAACAGAAGAACTCATTAGAAGATTAAAAAGAGCGCAGATCGCGAAACAAAAAGTTGAGATCTTCAAACCACAACTCGATACCCGTTATCACGAACTAAACGTTGTATCTCACCAGGGATCAGAGATACAGAGCACTCCTGTTCCGGCCAGCGAAAATATTTTATTGCTTGCTAACGATGTGCATGTGGTTGGAATAGACGAAGCTCAATTCTTTGATATGGAATTGCCAAACGTTTGTAAAAAATTAGCAGATAGCGGTGTTCGTGTCATCATTGCGGGTTTAGATATGGATTACTCCGGCAAACCATTCGGTCCAATGCCCCAATTACTGGCCTGCGCAGAATATGTAACAAAGGTTCATGCCATTTGCATGCATTGTGGTAATTTAGCACACATATCTCATCGTAAAATAAGTAACAACAAATTAGTAATGTTAGGCGAAACTGAAAGTTATGAGCCGCTTTGCCGTGACTGTTTTAATAAAGCAAATCCATAATTGTATTCTTCTAAACAAATAGCGCAGGTCACTAATGGCACCTTAGGTGGTCCTGAAAACATTTCTGTTAAACACCTTTTAACGGATAGCCGAAGCATTAATTTTTTTGGCGAAAGTGCATTTTTTGCTTTGGTCACAAATCGAAACAATGGACATAAATACATTGAAGAGCTCTATATAAAAGGGGTAAGATGTTTTGTTGTTTCCGAAAAAATAAATCCGGCTTTAAAAATCGATTTTACAGTAACTGCTTTCATTACTGTTGCCGACCCTTTAAAAGCATTGCAGCAGTTAACGAAATATCATCGTTCGCAATTTCACATTCCTGTTGTTGCCATTACAGGCAGTAACGGAAAAACAATTGTGAAAGAATGGCTTTATCAATTACTCAAAAATAAATATGCCATTTGCAGGAGTCCGAAAAGTTACAACTCACAAATCGGTGTTCCGCTTTCGGTCTGGACTTTAAACCCTCAGCATCAACTTGCCATTTTCGAAGCCGGCATTTCGGCACTTAACGAAATGCATGCGCTTGAGGAAATTGTAAAACCTACTATCGGGGTTTTTACCGGCCTAGGAAACGCACATCAGGAAGGGTTTAAAAGTGCAGAGCAAAAGCTGAACGAGAAATTTAAACTCTTTGAACATTGCAGTACTTTGGTGATACAAGGTTTAAAGCGCCATGAGGTTCCCGCGCATATTATGATGCACCAAATCACTTTGATCTCTGAGCACAACGATGCAGATGTGATCGTTGAAAGTGTTTCTACACAAAATGACACATCCAGGATCAATTTAAAATACAAAGATCAGCATTACACGATCGAGATCCCATTTACCGATAAAGCTTCCATCATTAATGCAACCACTTGCTTTGGTGCTTTGTTGGCCATGAACTTAAATCCTGAAGATTTCATCTCTTCCTTTAAGGAACTTCAATCGGTTGCTTTACGCCTTGAGATAAAAACCGGAATAAACAATTCGGTTCTCATCAATGATTTTTACAATTCGGATATCGATTCATTCATTATTGCACTTAATCATTTACATCAGCAAAGCCTGAGTCAGAAAAAAATCGTCATTGTTTCCGATATCGAACAATCCGGCAAGATCAGCGCAAAACTATACAAAGAACTTTCTGATCTTATCGCTCAATATAAAATTGACATTGTTATTGGTGTAGGAAAACAAATTTCGGATTACAAAAGTTTTTTTAAACCGGGCTCTTTGTTTTTCAATAGCACCAACGATTTCATTTCAGAAGTAGTGAGTTTACAACATCTGTTCTACGGTTCCACCATTCTATTAAAAGGTGCGCGCAGTTTTGGATTTGAAAAGATCAGTCAGGTACTTCAACAAAAAAGTCACGATACCATTTTAGAGATCAACCTTAATAATTTGGTTGAGAACATAAATTATTACAAAGGCCTTTTAACTCAGAATACAAAGATCATGTGTATGGTGAAGGCCATGGGCTATGGCAGTGGCAGTGTTGAAATTGCAAAGACTCTGCAGCATGTTGGCGCCGGATACCTGGCAGTGGCTTATGCCGACGAAGGAGTTGAACTACGGAATTCAAATATTAATTTACCGATCATGGTAATGAGTCCTGAACAGGATTCATTCGAAGACATCATCAATCATCAGCTGGAGCCTGAAATTTATTCATTCAAGATCTTAGAAAATTTTTGCAGCGCTTTGGATAAAATTGGTTTTTCGGAACCCTATCCTGTTCATATAAAAATTGATACGGGGATGCATCGCTTAGGTTTTGAAGAAAAGGAGATCGATGAATTAATTTCACGACTTTCAAGAACGCCGCAGGTTCTGGTGAAAAGTGTTTTTTCGCATTTGGTTGGGAGCGACAATCCAGAATTGGATGAGTTCACAAACCAGCAAATTTCCATTTTTAAAAAGTGTTGCGGTGAACTGGAAAATAAATTAGGCTACACTTTTTTTAAACACATTTGTAACTCCGGTGGCATTACGCGTTTTAAAGATGCGCATTTTGACATGGTGCGTTTGGGAATTGGAATGTACGGTGTTGGTGTTAATAAAGCAGAACAAGAACACTTACAAAATGTGGGGAGTTTAAAAACACGCATTTCACAAATAAAACATTTAAGTAAAGGCCAAACCGTTGGTTACAACCGTAACGGTAAAATTGAAAAAGAAACGAGCATTGCCACGATCCCGATCGGTTATGCCGACGGCTTTAGAAGAGAATTAGGGAACGGTAAATTCGGCGTGAACATAAACGGAAAATACTGCAAAACCATTGGTAATGTTTGCATGGACATGTGCATGGTTGATGTAAGCGGCATGAACTGTAATGAAGGAGATGAAGTGATCGTGTTCGAAAATTTTGATCAGATCCAAAAGATATCGGAAGCCGAAAACACAATTCCTTACGAGGTGCTCACCAGTTTATCGGCGCGCATAAAACGCATTTACATACAGGAATAATTCAGAGGGTCAGTAACTCGCAGATCTTATTTAACCACAACTCATCGGTTCTGTCAAAACTATTCAGAGTATCGCTGTCTACATCTAGCACCGCAATAATATCTCCGTTGTTAAAGATCGGAATTACGATCTCTGATTTTGAAAGTGAGCTGCAGGAAATGTGTCCGGGAAATTTATCAACGTCTTCTACAATTATGGTCTCTCCTTTTTCCCAGGCTTTGCCGCAAACACCTTTGCCTTTATGAATGCGGGTGCAGGCAACAGGGCCTTGAAACGGACCTAATACTAACTGTTCCCCTTCCACTAAATAAAATCCCACCCAGAAAAAATTCATGCCGTATTTTAAGGCAGCACACACATTCGCTAAATTGGCAATAACATCTTCTTCGCCTTTTAACAAAGCTTCGATCTGCGGTAATAATTCGCAGTATTTTTCTTCTTTGCTATTGGATGTAATGATTATTTCCTCGGCCATTTTAAGCCCCCTGCACTAAAGCTTTGGCGGGCAATACAAATTTATCTATCTTTAATCACATAAAACAATTTACATGAGAAAATTATTAGCAATTATATTATTAGGATTGACTTTTGGAGTAAAAGCTCAAACCATTGAAGCCGGAAATCACTCCACCACGGGTTACGTGAAAAGTGATGGAACTATTGAGAACAGCAGCCACAGCACAAAGGGATACATCAAAAGCGATGGAACAATTGAAAATTCGTCGCACTCTACCATTGGTTACATTAAAAGCAATGGCACCATTGAAAACGGGAGTCATAGCACCATCGGTTACGTTAAAGATGATGGAACAGTTGAAAACTCATCTCACTCAACCATTGGGTATGTGAAAAAAGACGGAACTGTAGAGAACTCATCACATTCTACCATTGGCCATGCCAGCGGAGTAAAAAAAGAATGGGCTGCAGTGGTTTTCTTTTTCTTTAAGTTTTAATTTAACCGCAAAGAGCACGAAGTTTTTCTTTGCAATCTTTGCCGCTTCTTCTTTATCTGCGCGTTTAACTGTCTCTTGAGGCTCTTTTATATCTAGGGTTTCTTAAGTCCCTTTCTTGGCGTAAGCCAAACTCAGCACATTGATCTTAATTCCCTGAGCTTTATTCAGCGCCTGATAGCAGGCATCTATGGTGGCTCCTGTTGTTATCACATCATCCACCAGTATCACCGATTTGTTTTCAAGTAATTCCGGTTTTTTAAGCTCGAAAATATCCTGAACATTTTCCCAGCGTTCAAATTTTCGCTTTTTGGTTTGCGTACTTGAATGCTCTGTCCTTATCAGATTTTCCAGACTTAAAGGAATGTTCCAGGTTTCGCTTATGCCAAGCGCAAAGGCTTCGCTCTGATTAAAGCCTCTTTGCTTTTGTTTTTTGGGGTGCAAGGGTACAGGAATGATCAGGTCTGCTCCGCAAAGCTCCGGATGCTGCTGTAAAGATTGAGCATACCATTGTCCGATCTGCTTGGCCAAAGCCTTATTGCCATTGTATTTTATACTATGCAGGATCTGTTGCACCTTGCCGCTTTTTTCAAAAAGATAATAGCTACCTACTATATTGATCGGCACTCTGCCATAAAAAACCTTGGCCAGTTCGTTATCGTTACTTAGATGAAAATCGCTTTTGGCAAGGGTAAGATAACAGTGATTACAAATAAATTCTTCGTGCTTAAACAGCAGATTTTTGCAGGCAATGCAGTTTCGGGGGTATATTAATGACAAAAAATCACGGAAAATGCCCATGTGTTCACATTTAACTGTTTAAATATTAGCTATAAATAACAAATTAAGGCTTCTAAAATACATAATTTTGTATAAAATACAGCCCTTATGACGGAAGATCAAAATAAAGAAAGTAAAAAACGCGGTGCCATACTATGGATCTTAATTGCTCTGCTCATGGGAGGCAATGGTGTTACCGTTTGGCTTTATTTACAGGAAAAAAATAAAGTAGCCGAACAGATCATCATCACCGAAAAAATTTACGTTGAACGCGAAACCCTTCAAAGCGATCTTTTGGCTTTGAAAAAAGAATATGCCACTTTACAAACTAACGACGCTGCCATTCAAAAAGAAATTGATGAGAAAAAAGCATACATAGAAGAATTACTGATCGAAGCTAAAAAACATAAAGGCGATGCTTACATCATTGCCAAACTCAAAAAAGAAACCGATACGCTTCGCGAGATCATGAAAGGTTTTGTGAGAACAATTGATTCTTTAGGTGTATTAAATCAAACCTTAGTGGCGGAGAAAAAACATGTTCTAAAACAACTGGATCAGGAAAAAGAAAAGATCACTACACTCAATAAAGAAAAAGACGAATTAAAAGAAACCATTGTAAAAGGTTCGGTACTTACCTGTTTCAATGTTATTGCTAAAGGCGTGAAATTCAAAAACGGCGGCAAAAAAGAATCAGAAACCAGCAAAGCCAAACGTGTAGAAAAAATAAAAGTATCTTTTACTTTAGGAGAAAATAAAATTGCTAAGGTTGGAGAGAAAACTGTTTTCATTCGCATCATTACTCCTGACGGAAAAGAGATGGCAAAAAATTACGATGATAATTATAAATTCACTTTCAATAAATCGAGCGGCTATTTTGCAGGAAAAGAAACGCTTAATTACGCCAACATCGAAATTAGCGGCGTAACTTATTGCGAAGGCAACAGCGAATTTGTTCCCGGTAATTACATGATCGAAGTTACCTGCGATGGTGCCGTGATCGGGAATACTACTTTGAAATTGGATTAATGAGGTCGTATTTAATCATAGGGTATTTTTTTCTTTTCATTTCCTTCGCAAATCCAGGTTCATCTCAAACTAAAACTCCTGCTAAAAAACAAAACGCGATCTCTTCCGCAAAAGTAAAAAATGGTATTGAACTCGAAGAGCATGGGCTTATTGTTCAAGAAGCCTTTTTAATGTTTGAAGATAAATCATCTGTCCCGGAAAATAATCGTACTCAAGTTGGCAAAAAAATAAATTGCATTTTAATTATTTCAAAAGGATGGAAAGAAAGGGATGGAAAAGCATTTTTAGGGGCATCGGAAATAATTAAAAATAATCAGGGGCAATTAATTTTAGACGAAAAAGATCTATTAGCTGCTTTTACCATTGAAGGAATATCCGTAGAAAATGCAGGTCAAATAACTATTCCTGCCATAGTAACTCCTTTCGATAAAATTTACAATCCTTATGTTGTTGCATTCAAAGTGTGGGACAAAATAGGCGAGAATTATGTTTCGGGTTCTTTTAAATTTTATGTGAAATAATTTAATCTTTAAGCCATTGTCGGTGTTATCACCGACAAAAATGAATTCATACACTTGTTTGTAACAAAACCGGTTACTTCTTCATCACATCATTCTGCACACGAATGGATTCTTCGTGCAATAATTGACATATTTTTTCGATATGATTCCGGTTGATGCCCAATTTCTCAGCCCATTGCGGACGGGTTCTTAAAATTTCTTGCCAGCGCTCTAATTGAAAAGCGGTAATGTTATGTTCTTTTTTATACTTCGCAATTTCTTCGATAACCGACATGCGTTTGCGCAAAACATTTATCAATTCATCATCCACCTCATCAATTATTTGTCGCAACTGATTCAGTTTATTGGTAAACTCAGGATTATTTGTATTCGCCTGGCGGAATTGCAATTTACAAAGCAGATCGCTTAAAACATCCGGGGTTATTTGCTGTTTCGCATCACTTAAAGCATTATCCGGATCGGGATGAGTTTCTATCATCAAACCATTCATTCCAATGTTCAATGCTTTTTGCGATACATCAAATATCAATTCGCGATTGCCACTGATGTGGCTTGGGTCGCAAATAATAGGAAGTTCGGGAACTAAGGTTTTTAATTCAATAGGAATTTCCCAGAGAGGCTTATTGCGGTATTTACTTTTTCCGGAGAAATGAAACCCACGATGCACCGCCATTAATTTAGTGATGCTGCTGTTATAAATGCGCTCAATTGCTCCTAACCACAATTGTAAGTCAGCATGAATAGGATTTTTTACCATTACCGGAATATCAACTCCTTGAATGGCATCTGCAATTTCCTGAACCGTGAATGGATTAACAGTCGTACGTGCTCCGATCCATAAAATATCTACTTTATGTTTGAGCGCCAATTCAACGTGCTGTGCATTGGCTACTTCAACGGTAGTTAACAAACCGTATTTTTCTTTTGCTTCAGCCAGCCATTTTAATCCCTCTTCACCAACGCCTTCAAATGAATTCGGGCGGGTACGCGGTTTCCAGATACCGGCACGCAGCACTTTTACCTGTTTAATATGAGATAAGGATTCAGCTATCTTTAAAACCTGTTCGCGTGTTTCGGCGCCGCAAGGGCCGGCAATAATAAGGGGCTCGTTGCCCGAGGTGAGATAGGTATTTAATGCTTTAATTTTCATTGGGCCTCACCCCCGCCCCCTCTCCAAAGGAGAGGGGAGGAAAGTTAGTTTAAGAAACAAAATTCGGCTTTTAATATGCTATATGCAAATTACCTTATTTAAGGTATGGCGGATCAGGCTCTTTTAACTCAATTTTGTGATATGATTATCGAGTTTTGCAATACAACTAAAAAATGGACCCTTAATCATCCATTGATGCCAATTGCTGAAACCAACAAGAAAAAGAAAGATTGTTGCAAGTCTTTTAAAAAAGGCGATCGCTGTAAAAAGTGCCCGGGCAGGAAATAAAATTATTTCATTCCGTTATTATATAATTCTACCATTTGCCTCCTTAAATGAGCCGCTTTGTTTTTATTTACTTTCTGAGTTACAGCCCCGCTGATCCTAACTGCTGCACCAACAATAGCCCCTGCTACTATTATAGTAACTGCATTATCTAAAGAGGGATTCGAAGCCATGGTGACTAAACCAAAAAAAGTGAACACAACCGGAATTGCAAATCCAAAACCTAAACCCAAGCCAACAGCAAGCCCCGCTTTTTTATCAAAGTCATTAGCTTCCTCATTCATACTAAGTAATTTATTTCTTATTCCTTCGTTCGGGTAAACCTGAAGGAGGTGTTCAACATCATTTTTACTTAGAGGTATATTATTGTAAAAAAATACTTTCTTGTTTTTTAATGATAAGGATCTAAGAGCCGGGGTTGCGATAATTGGTTGTGTTCCTTCACTGATCTTAACTGAATTTACTGAAAAGGTATCAATGTGTCCGCTTTTATATTTAATACGATCGATTTCATTTTTATCAGCGATGTAAATGGGCCCATCTGGATTATCAAAACTTCGGAATTTTACATTTGAAATTCCAACCTCCGAGATCTTTGCAATTTTTATGTCGCCATTCCTAAAGCGGATCGTGTCTTGCGAGTAACTACCAAGCGAGGTGATAAAAAAAATAAAAATGAGGTATCTCATAAGGTTAAATGTACAATTAATTTACTTTATTCTTATGTTTACATAATAATTTAAGTCATGAGATACATTTTCTCCTTCTTTTTGATTGCCCAATTATGTCTGGGGCAAAATATGATCATCACCAATGTTTCGGTCATTCCTGTGAACACAAATACGGTCATTACAAACGTTGATGTTTTCATTACCGGCGGGCTTATTGAAAAGATCATTCCTGCAGGAACACAAGTAAAATCAAAAGACTGGAAGATCGTTGATGGCAAAGGCAAATTTTTAATGCCCGGCATGGCGGATATGCACGCGCATTTTCCTGATAAAGAAAGTACAATAGGTTTGCAGCGTTATTTAAAATTGAATCTTGCTGCCGGTGTTACAACCTTACGCAGCATGCGCGGAGAAGCCGGCCAGATAGCTTTGCGCGACAGCATCAACAAAAATCTGAAAGTTGCTCCAACCATTTATGTGTCTTTTGTTTTTCCGGAAGTAGATTCACTACTCAATAAAGACAATATAGATTCGTTGGTTTTTGCGGCCAAAATAAAACATTACGATTTTGTAAAATACCTGGGAGGAATAAAACCAAAGCACATGGATATTTTAACTCAAAGCTGTTACAATTACAAAATGGCAATTGCGGGGCACGCTTATAATAAGAGTTTAGAAGAAAGCATGGCACGTGATTTTATTTCGGTAGAACATTTTCAACCGGTATTGGCGGCTTATGAAAAAGCACCGGATGTATTTACAAAAATTATTGATCAACTACGGCTAAAAAATGTTGCTGTATGCCCTACTCTTTCTTTTTTCAAAGTGTTCTCGTTCTCTCAAACAGCTGAAGAACTCGAAAAACGTAACGGCATGAATTATATGGACGCTGGCACAAAAGAAAAATGGAATAAAGAATATACTGAAGCGCTTAGCTCAGCTAAAGAGCAGTTAAAAGATGAATTCGAAAATAAATATGTGAATGCTTACAAAACCAAATTCGAAAAATTTGACAAGGCCCTTAAACAATTGGCCGATGCTAATGCCTTGCTTTTATTAAGTGCCGATGACGGCGCCTTTAATGTTCCGGGTTTTAGCATGGCCGAAGAAATGAAACTTTATGCTAAAGCTGGTTTAAGTAATTATCAGGTCATTAAATGTGCTACTTTAAATGCAGCGCTATTCTTCAAAACCGACAGAACAACAGGAACAATTGAAACGGGCAAAAAAGCGAGTCTTATATTGTTAAACGCTAACCCGCTTGAGAATATTGAGAACATTGAAAAAGTGGAAGGCACTATTTTAAACGGAATATTCTATTCGCAAAACCAACTTTTAGGGATTAGCAAATAGGATCGGAAGACCTATTTCCATTCATTGTACAGCCTGGCAATTTCTGCCTTTTTGCTATTCTTTTTATTCTTGTTCACATTGGCCACTATGGTTCCGGTTATTCCGGCCGCCGCGCCAAAAAGGAACAATCCACCGCCGCGTCTGCTGCCCATTCCAATTAACTGACAGGTAATGCCTGCTCCGAGCATCCCCAAACCGAAACGACGGTTAGCTTTATAAGCACTTACCTTAGAAAGTTCTTTCATCATAATGGATTTCGTATTCGGAAAAGGGTACTCCAAGATCAGTCCGATCATTTTAGTATCGTTTAAGCTCCTTTCTTCGTAGATCAGTTTTTTTCCTCGGATCTCTATCCTTTCAACGGGATAGGCTGGTCCGTTATTCACAACCGGGGCCTGAACCTTTGGTGCCAAAAGTTTAAACGTGTCTATTTTACCATTAGGGTATTTTAAATATTGTATCTCACTTTTTTCAGTGATGTACATTGGTCCTTCCAGATTATCGAAACTATGGTATTTTACTTCCTTTACTCCTACTTCAAAAACCTTAACAGCTTTCACTTCTTTGTTTCGGAATACAATTGTATCCTGTGAAAAAAGTTTTGCTGAAATAAATATGAAAATTATAAAACGCATCTGTAAACTATTTCATTTCATTATAGAGTCTGGCGATCTCTCTTTTTTCTGCAGTTCGCTTGTGTTTGCAGATACTGGAAAGAACTCCGCCCGTGATCCCTACGGTTGCTCCTATTGCTATACCAGCCACAAATGGCGTAAAATCCGAAGAGCCGCTATTAGGATCTATTGAGAATAAAGAGGTCATGAGTCCGATGTATGGCGCAAGAACACCAACACCTAAACCTACAAAACCGGATATGTACTGGTTGCGTTTATACTTTTTATACGTTTTAAAATGATCCAACATTATTGTTTTGGTCTTTGGATACTGATATTCATCAATAAGTCGAAACAGCTTTGAATCTCCTAAACCTCTTCCGCCATAAACCAATCTGCTGCCATCAACAGAAATTAATCGCGGCGCTGAGGAAGAAAAAGAAGATGGTGAAGACTGAGAAACTGAAGGTGCAGATGCTACCACAGCAGGCGCAGCAATTCCAAAAGTATCTTTATGTCCATTTTGGTATTTTATGAAACTGATGTCGTTCTTGTTGGCAATATATTGCGGGCCTTCAGGATTATCGAAACGACGGTATTTTACGTCGTTAATTCCTACCTCCGAAACTTTTACCTGTTTAACTTCGTTATTTCTGAACTTTATGGTGTCCTGAGAATAATAACAAAGGATGTTGGCAAAAAAAAGAAATGTTACAATTTGCTTTCTCATAAATGTGATTTACACACTAAATATACGGATTATATTTTACAAATTATTTCAGCAGCTCGCTCCAGCGTTTCTTCCTTTTTGGCGAAGCAAAACCGCAACAATTTATTATCTGTTTGTTTTTTATAGAACACTGATAAAGGCACTGTGGCCAGTTTGTTTTCCTTAGTTAATCGGATGGCAAAATCCGTATCCTTTTCATCACTGATGTTTTTGTAATTCACCAGCTGGAAATAAGTTCCCGTGCAGGGTTCAATTTTAAAACGGGATGGCGCAATCAGTTTTTGAAAATAGTCGCGCTTGTTCTGATAAAAATTCCTTAGTTCCAAATAGGTTGTTTTATCGGATAAATGATCGGCAAGCGCCATTTGAAAAGGATGATTAACCGCGAACACTAAAAACTGATGCACTTTACGGAACTCCAGCATTAATTCTTTTGGCGCGGCAACATAACCTATCTTCCATCCTGTTGTATGAACTGTTTTTCCAAACGATGAAACAATTATGCTTTGAGCACGCAATGTTTTATTGAGCGCCACACTTTGGTGTGGCTTGCCGTCAAAAGCCATATGCTCGTAAACTTCATCGCTTACTACAATAATATTTTTACCTGCTACAATCTTTTCAAGTTCTAAAAGATCATTTGGATCTAACGTAGTTCCGCTTGGGTTGTGCGGCGAATTAATAATGATCATTCGCGTTCTGTCATTCACTTTTTGTTTCACCACATTCCAGTCTATACTAAAACCGGGATAATTTAATTCGATCGGCACCGCAATCTCGATCCGCACGGCCTGACCGGTTGCGGCGGCGATCGCCGCC
>JANYIQ010000040.1 GCA_025362575.1 Bacteroidia bacterium | reverse complement strand
AGATTCTTTAACAGTTGAATTTAAAACGAATAATTCTCCTTTTGAAAATTCATATAAAATTGTGGATGCAAATGGTAATAATGTTGCGGGTGCAAGTTCTTTAAGTACTGCAAATACCATTTATGCCGATAATTATATTTTAAGCGGCTGTTACAAACTTATTGTTGAAGATACCGGCGACGACGGAGTTTCTTGGTGGGCAAATACAGCGCAAGGAACAGGATATGTAAAATTGAAGAATGCACAAGGTGTGGTGATCAAAACTTTTGAACCTGATTTTGGAAGTCGCTTCGAATACAGTTTCAGTACAAAACCTTATTCTTATGTAGGTGTTAAAGAATATGATCTTAGTGGTCCGGTTCAAATACATCCAAATCCTGCACACGATAAATTTCAGCTAACGGTTTCCAATACTGAAAATATTTCTGTAGTTATTACTGACTTGCTTGGACAGGTTTTTGAATTGCCATTTACTAAATCAAAAGAAGAAATGATCTTTGATAGTTCTTCCTTGAAACAAGGAGTTTATTTGATTAAGATCACTCAGGAAAATAAGGTTTGTACTAAGAAGATCGTTATTAATTAGAAATACGAATTAATATTCAAAAGCCTGTCATAATTTGCTGTGACAGGCTTTTTTGTTTTTAAGTTGTTTTTTTGGCACCCTTGATCAGATTATGTATTTGCATTATATAAATACCCCAAAAATTACCCCAATAAAAAAGGGCTACATTTCTGTAACCCTTGTTATCCGTGGTCTCGTAGAGATTACCTGCGGTTATCTCTCCTAACCAAAAGTCAAAATGCAAAATCCGCTGCTTCGCATCGGTTTTTTATTTTCAGCGTCTGCTTATGAAAGAAAACTTTCAACGCATTCCCTGAAAATAAAAATGCCAACCCTCTGGGTTGGCATTTTACATTCATCTGTGGACTCAACCGACAAAAAACCGAACCAATTGGATAAAGAAATAAACCTACTATTTACACTAAAGGATTGCATTGCATTATAATACTTAACAAACTATTTAAAAGAGAGAATATGAAAAAAATGACAAAAAAACTTTAAAAGTTTACCAAAAATTTAGGTCAAGGAGCAATAATAAATTTATAGAACTACCCGAAATTCGACTTTGCGGTAAATGGCTAAAAGAATTAGGTTTTAATTGTGGTAGTGATATTTCAGTTTTTCACGAGGAAAATACTCTGATAATCACAAAGGGGATTTATCCGCCAATAATTCGTTTATAAGCCGAATGGGTTTTTCATTCGTCGAAACCACCTCTTCGATAAATCGGTAGAAACACCCCCTATTTAACCCTTTTAGGGGGTGTTTTTACCCCTTTTTCATTTTTTTAGTCTAAAATCAGAATAATTTCATCGCCGTATAAATACATTTATCGCAAAACTTAGTTTAAACATAACCTTGATAGATTAATCTTTTTTGTACTTTAGCTAAAATATAAAAAAGGAAAAATATAGGATAAATTGAAAGACATAATGCGTTTTTAAACTGAAATAGCTACACCGAAAACCGCGAATTTTTTTAATAGTAAGCATTCAGTAAGAGAGCGCCCGAAAGGGCGTATCACTTGCTGACTTACTATGGGAGCTTCGCGGTTCCTCGGTGTAGGCGGCACAGTTGTTACGCCCCCTTTTTTTATATAAAATTGAATAAAACAACTATTAACATAAAACCCCACAGAAAAATGAAAACAAAAAATCTCAAAAAAGCGCTACAGCTAATAATGCTTGTATTTAGCTTAAATGCGATCTCACAAGTTATTCCTAATAAAGATTGGGTTAAAATTGCAACTGGGCCAACGGGCTTAGACGTTACAGGTGGAGCCGCTGCCGTAGATAAAGTAAACGGTAACGTTTATATGTGCGGTTTTGTAAACACCGTTTCCGCAGGTAAAGATCTCTTCCTAATCAAGTACGACTCATCAGGAATAAAATTATGGAGCGTGACTTATAATTTTGCGTCTTTTAATGACCGAGCAAACGCAGTTTGCATTGATGGTAGCGGTAACGTTTTTGTTACAGGTTATAGTGAACAAGCATCTGGTAATGCCGATATTGTAACTATTAAATACAATTCCAGCGGTGCTTTACAATGGAGTTCACGCTTTAACGGTTCAGCCAATTCAAATGACGCAGGTAATTCGATCGGAGTTGATGGCAGTGGCAACGTTTGGGTTTGCGGTTTCGCATCAATAACGAGCAAAGGCAAAGATTATCAAATTCTTAAATACAATAGTACGGGTAGTTTAACAGCCTCGCCTAAAAAGAGCGGTACTGCCAATGTGGATGATATTGCCCAAAAGTTAGTAATATCAGGCACAAACATTTATGTAACTGGCAGTATAAATAACACAACAACTAATGCCGATGTTTTGACCCTTTGTCTTAACACAACAAGTGTAACACAAACTTGGTCAACAACAGCAAACGGTTCTGCGAATGGCAACGACACAGGTTTGGATATTAAAGTAGATGGTAGCAATGTCGTTCTTTGTGGTAGCGTTAATAATACAACAACTGGTGATGACTACTATTTTGCCCGTTTAAGTGCAAGCACAGGCACGGTTTCTTACTCTAACACCTACGATGGCGGCTTTAATGGTTCAGATATTGCAGCTTCTTTAGTGCCGGATAAATTAGGTAATTATGCCATTACAGGATTAGTTCAAAATTCGCCGAATTACGAATACCACACCCGTGTATATAATAGTAGTACAGCGTTATGGACTCATAAACAACCTATCAGTGGTAACTTCAATACTACATACCCTCACATTGCAACCGATACAATTGCAAAACACTTTTACATTTGCGGTACTTATTCAAATTCAGCTACAGGAAATCTAGATGGAATGCTTTATCAACTTACACCAAGTGGTAATCAATCGTGGGTTCAAAAACACAATGGTGTAAATAATGGTAAAGATATTCACGTCGATATTGTAGTCGATGGAACAGGACGTATTTATGTTTCTTCAAATAACGAAACAACAACATCTGCTGTCTATTCTATTAATTTGATCCGTTACAGCCAAACGCCTGTATATATGCCTTGCAATTACAGTTTAGCAAAAGACACATTTAGTATGGCTCATTTGTTCTACAGAAATACAGGTCAGATAACTAACGATGCTTTTGCATCGACACCACAAGTTTTATTTTATACAAAATATTCTTCACCTATTGAATTTGTTCTTAAAGATCGGGTTGCGTTTTGCGAAACAAAACAAGATACTGCCCGTGTTAGTCCAAAAGACACTATTAGTAGAGTCGATATGACATTTTTAGGAGCGAGTGAAAACGCTGAAATATTTCCTCTCGATTTTCAAACTAGTGCTAAACTCAATTACTTTTTACCTTCTACTGGAACAGATGGAATTACTAACGTAATGGGCGCAAGTCATCTAATGATTCCAAATATTTATCCCTTAATCGATCTACATTATTCAAGTAATATGAATGGCGCTAAATATTATTTTGTTGTAAAACCCGGGGGTAATCCAAGTTTAATTAATTTACAACTTACAGGGGCTCAATCAACAACTCTAACTAGTAATAATTTGAAAATTACAACCAAGTTTTCGTCTTTTACTTTTATGAAACCATATATTTATAATGTTTCTGTGCCAAGTTTTACAAACCTTACTGTTTCTACTACCAGCGTTACAGGCACGAATGGTTGGGTAAGTATGGGGGGCAATACATATAGCGTTAATCCCGGAACATATAACACTGCTTGGCCTTTGGTAATAGAATTTGACAAAGGCAGAATGGCAGCGGTTCAAAACATAAATAATATAAAATGGTCTACTTATATTGGTTCAGGAAGTGGTGATCGCATTCAAGAATCGAAATGTGATATTGACACAAACTTATTTGTAACTGGAGAAACATATGCCAATTTTTTTCCGGCCTCAGCTGGTTCTTACCAATCAAGCTCATCTGGTAATTCTGATGGTTTTGTGTCTAAATTCAACCCAAAAGGCATTCTTAAATGGTCAAGTTATATTGGGAGTTCAGGTTCAGATAGACTAAATGGCCTTGATTTTAACCCTTCTAGTAGGGATATTTATTGTATTGGTTATTCCAATAAAGGAGATATGATTCTTCACAATGCATCTGGTACCGCTCCAACATGGACTTACTCAGGTACAACTGGTAAAATGGATGGATTTATTTTTGATATTGACACCAGTGGAACAGTTGCTAAATGGGTTACTTATTTTGGCGGAACAAGTGATGACATTTTTACTGCCTGTAAATTCGATCCAAATGCCAACTTTTTTGGAGTGGGATATTCTAAATCAACAAATTTTATTGTTTCGCGATCAAACGGAACTTCCTATCAATATACTGTAAATAATTCCTCTTATTTTGATGGGATTATCGTTCGTTTCGATCCTAATCGGCAATTGACATGGTCTACTGGTATCGGGGCAACAACAAGCACCTGTGGAAGCACTACATCACCCAATGATTATTTGTTTGATTGTGCAATATCCGATGCCGGTACTTATGACTTCTATGTTGTTGGTTCTTCCGCAGGCTGCAATTATCCAAATGTATCATCAGGAAGCTCTACAAATAGAGCCTTTACCGATGGTAGTGACATGGTTGTTAGTCGCTTTACGAATGCAGGTAATATTGCCTATTCTTCATATTTTGGTGGCGCAAACAGTGGTGCTTACAGTGGCTTTGATGAAGCTTATGCGGTAACCATAAGTCACAGTAAATGTTTTGTGGCTGGAGTTGTACAATCTCCTAGCATTACTCCAGTTAATTCTGGTGGGTATTATTATCAAGGCACAGCTTCAAGCCCTGCAAACGGCTCATTCTTGGTATTGGATGCTTCTGATAATTTAAAGCATTTCTCATATTTTGGGGGGTCAGGATATAATGCAATCACGGATATTTTGATTGATGATATTAATTCTATTTATGTTGCAGGACCAGTTTCAAGTACTAATATACCGACCACTGGATCTAACCCTTCTGGTACATACACACAAACATACAAAGGTAGTTGGGATAATTTTATATGTGCGCTTCAAGGATACAGTGGCATAGTTTGGTCAACATTTTTGGGCGGAACTAATCAAGAAACTTCAACTGTATTTTACGACCGTTCAGTATCTATTTGTTATGACTCTGGTGGTAATATTTATCTTACAGGTTTAACTCAAAGCGATTCTACAAAACAATTTCCGTTAGATAATGGAGCGGGTATTCCTTGGTTTAGCAAGGTGTTAAACGGAACACAAGACGCTACAATTACCAAATTTGATATTGTACCGCTTCAAATGATTGGCATAAAAGTAAATAATTCACTGTTTAATAGTAATACTTTAGTTTACCCTAATCCGACTGATGGGCAGCTGAACATTGTGTTAAACTCAGAAGAAACGAAAACTTTTTATCGTATATTTGATTGTATGGGTCGAGAAGTTAATTCAGGTAAGTTTCAAAGTAAAATAAATACAATTTCAGTAAATGATTTTAGTAATGGAATTTACTTTTTGGAGGTTTACAATAGCTCAGGTAAGTACTCTACAAAATTTGTTAAGCAAAACTAATATACTTTGGAGACTAAATACAAATACAAAAAGCACATTACTGTTTTTACAGTTTTGTGCTTTTGTGTTTTTAATTCCTTCAGTCAAAACGCTAGTTGTAAATGGGTCAAACAAATCGGAGCATCGCTAACTGAATTGGGTTACGCAATTACAACTGATGCTAGTGGTAATGTTTATACTCTCGGCCAATTTCAAGGAACAGTAAATTTTGATCCCGGGGCTTCCAATTATACCATGCTATCGGGTACTATTTTTATTTCAAAACATGATTCAACTGGAAATTTTGTATGGGCAAAACAAATAGTAAACGGCCTTTCCATAAAGGGCAATGCCATTAAAATTGATAATTCAGGAAATGTTTATGTGACAGGGACATTTCTTGGAACAGTTGACTTTGATCCGGGGTCTAGTACTTATACAATGACGGCATCTAATGATTTTCACGATGCCTTTTTACATGATGATATTTTTATTTTGAAACTGGATTCGCTAGGCAACTTTATATGGGCTGATCAATTTACAGGGCCATATGATGATAGTTCAACGGGGATTACTACTGATGCATTTGGTAATATTTATGTAACGGGGGGATTTGACAACACTGTAGATTTTGATCCGGGCCCAGCAGTTTATAATCTAACAGCCATTGGCGATATCTTTGTTGCTAAACTCAGCCCTTCAGGAAATTTATTATGGGTAAAGCAAATGGGAGGAGCGCAAAGTGAAACGAGCAGATCTATAGCCCTTGACCCTTTGGGAAACGTTTATACTTGTGGTAATTTTAGCGGCATAAGCGATTTCGATCCCGGAATAACAACATTTACTTTGTCCGCACTAGGCAGTATGGATGGGTTTGTTTCAAAATTAGATAACAATGGCAATTTTGTATTTGCGAAAAGCTTTGTGGGCTCAGGCTTTGCGACTAATTATGGACTTAGCATTACTGTTGATGCTATTGGTAATTCAATTACTTCAGGTCGACTTGCAAATACTTGTAATTATGATCCCGGTGTTTCCAATTATACACTTAGCAATTATGGCGGAAGTGATATTTTTATTATGAAACTCGATCCTGTAGGAAATTTTGTTTGGGTAAAACAAATGGGAGGAATTGATGACGATAACTTAATGTCTACTGCTCTTGATGCATCAGGAAACATTTATAGTACTGGTTATTTTCAAGGCTCAGCCGATTTCGATCCGAGCCTTGGTATTTATATTTTAACAACTAGTACTTTATTATATAATAGCTTTGTTTCTAAACTTGATGCTTCAGGTAATTTTGTTTGGGCAAAGCAATTCAAGTGCCGTAATTTATGTGAAAGCAATTCAATCGCAATAGATAATAATTCAAATATTTATACTACCGGTTATTTTAAAGACACTTGTAATTTTGATCCTAATGGGGGAAGCTTTAATTTAATTTCAAAAGGGCAATCGGATGTTTTTATTCATAAACTAAGTAAAGGATTGTTTGCTGGAGTTAATGAAATACCTCAAATGCAAAATGAGATTAAAATCTATCCAAACCCTTCGTCAAATAACATTCATATTGAAACCTACGGAAGCGATTTTGAAAATTCAAAAATTGAAATTGAAAATGTCTTAGAGCAAGCAGTTTTAGTGAGAAATTATTCAGCTACAATCGATGTTTCTGAATTGAGTCAGGGATTTTATACTTTGAAAATTATAACCACAAACAAGCAAGTCTATTTCTCCAAATTTTTAAAACAATAATTATATGGAAAACAACCTATTATTTGAAAAGGAAGAAATTATTACTGAATCAGATGACAAAGTAATATTATTAACCAATAGAAGAATCAGGTACAATTCCTCAAGTTGGGGACAAGCACACATCGTTTCAATAATGCTTGAGAAAATAAGTTCAATAGAAATTCATTATAAAAGTCTTTGGTTATTTTTAGTCGTAGGAGTCATTTTGGTTACAGGTGGTGTTATTATGGGGGCAAATAATAATGGAGATGCAATGATTCTTGGACTTGGTGCTGGGGCAGTACTTGTTTTAATTTATTTTTTCACTCGGAAACACGTTGTTTCAATTTCATCCGATTCGGGTACAAAAATTAATTTTTCGACAAATGGAATGAAGCGCGAGAAGTTGATGGACTTTATCAATAAAATTGAAAGAGCTAAGAATGATTTAAAAAACTAAAGTATGCTAGAAATTACCTCGTACTCAAAAAGATATTATGAACTTCTATATCAAGGCTAAATAATAAATCTTACTTAAATTCGATAAACAAACTCTAAATAAATAATTCATGAGCATAGCAAGCGGGATCTTTTCGGTGACCTGTGACTTTTGTAGAACACACGCACACTTTCCTGCTTATGAGGCTAATTTCGTTTCTGTAGGGGAAGATACTGACAGGCAAATGGGGGCAGAAAAAATACATTCGTGGGAGCAAAAATTTAATTGTTCGGGATGCAATAAGGAAATTGAATTAAACTATAATGTTTCTGAGTATCCTGAAGGTAGTTATAATAATGAGGAACTTCGGGTAAAAGGTGGAACTGTTTATAGTAATTATACTTTTAAATTTGATGATAACCTCTATAATATTAATCTTGGACAGCTTTAGCGTTTGTTCCAAAAAACAATTATCTTTAAACAAACCAAAAAAATATAATATGAAAAAAACAATAATGACATTGACCGCGGTTATCGGGACTACAATCGCTTTTTCGCAAAATTTCACTCCGGGTTATTACATCGTTAATTCTACAGCAAAGTTCGCGGTTATAACTCCGGGAGGCGAAGACTTCGACTTAGATGAGGCCAAAAACTGCTACAATTATCCAACCGCAGAAGAACTAATGACTGACGGAGGTGAAGTAGTAATCGCATATGAAGTTTCAGGCGGAAAAGTATTGGCGTTTGACCCAAGCGGTAGACAAATGGTTTTTGAAAACATTAGCTCATTGACAAAAGCGCCGACACCGGCGGGCGCAGGAATTTGCATGTTGTCTGAAAGCATACAGCTTTTAGATGGTTCAGCTCTTGAGTCAGGCGATTACTATTGGGCAATCGGACAAGATGTTGCTAAGTCGACAATTCAAATTCAAGTTGCAGACGGAAAAACTTTCGACGTTCCACAAGCGAAAGTTATTTTACTTGGCGCATTATTGAAGAAAGAATTAAAAGACGTAGTTTTTAAAGCAGTAGGTAATTAACAATCTAACCGCTGACAGTACATTTAATTACTGTGGATTTGCATTTTTTTTGCTTGCATTTGTACGACGAAGGCAGAACTTATGTTTTTTATGTATTTAAAAAGAGTAATATGATATCAATAGATAAAGCAAAACAGCTTTGAAAATAGTAGAATCATATAATATTCTTGTTCCCGAACTTAACAACCCTCATGTGAAGGAAATACTGCCAATGTTAAAAATAAGCACCCAACCATTCTATATCAATATCGAAAGAGAAAAAGATGCTGAAATTGATAGCTGTTTTGAAAACGTAAAGGAAAAGGTTGAAAAAGATAAAGGTGAAATTGTTTATGGTTGGCAATTTTGGGAACAGCCATATATGATTGAGGCTGAATTTCACGCTGTTTGGAAATCTCCTACCAACCAATTAATAGATATAACTCCGAAGAAAGATGAAAGTGTAAAAAAGATTCTATTTGTCGTTGATGAAAACAAAACATTTAATGGAAAGCAAACGGACAACATAAGAATTAATACTACAACGAGTCAAATAGTTGATGACATAATCGAGTTAGCAAAAACAAGATATAGATTTCTAAATAAAGGCGAAAGAGCTAATATAATTGGAGAGATAAAACTTGAAGGGGTAGAAGCCGACATTTGGCAAGCCATTAATGGATTTTCCTTCTTCTTGGATCTAATGTATAAGCACAATTGTACGGTTGATAGTAAATGTTTTTGTGGTTCGGATAATGAGTATAAAAACTGTCACAGACCGCTTGTATCAGTATTGAATCATTATAAGTAAGGGGTCATTAAAATAAATAATATTAAAGAGTTAATTTTATTCGTTGTATCGAACTGTTAATACATAGTTGGGAATATTTCTTGTCAGAGTAACAGTTGGAGCCTTGTCCTTAATGATTTTTTTGAAGTCTTCAACATTCTTCTCCAAGGTTTCAAGGTTATTGCCATAAAAACTTTTTTTCTTTTTTTCATAAAACTGTCTTTAAAGTTCAACCACCTAGTTATTTATTACTTTAATGTTTCTGTCCCCTCATTGCCTCCCTTAATCAATTGTCCGTGCGATAAACTGGTGTTTTGTCCACTATTATTTAGTTGCTTTTATGTCAATGTTTAATTTATCACATTGGATTAAGAACGGTTCTATATTTGCTAGCCCCCATTCTGTGCTAACTGCAATTGTACCGTCAGCTAAAGCAATAAGCTCACCAGGCTCGATGAAATTTCTTTTGTCTCTTTTTAATTTAGCATCCTGTTCAGTTGTAAATGTTTCGCGTCCTTGTAATTTGTCTGGAAATTTTGCTTTCAATTGGCTAAAAGTTATTGCAGGATTTTTTTCAACGTAATCTTTTATGACAGCTAAAACGAGCTTGCCCTTACCATATTTTTGCCCATTGAAAATATATTTTGTATAATCTTTGTTTTTTACTTTATCAACAAAGTATGTGTCGGTAACAACATAAACATTTCCGTCTTTACCTTTATATCTATTGATCGTCAAAGCAGCAATTGGAATATCGTTTTCAAAATAATAGCCTTTTCGTATTTTAAGCATAAGATCGGGGCTTATTGTTGCGCCGATCATTACACCAATCCACTTAGGATGATTGCCAACTGTAATGTCCCAAATGTCAGGAAACTTTTGAAGAATTTGTTTGCGTTCCTTTAAGTAACTTTCTAACTGTGATAAATGTGTTTCAGTAAGTTCGCCTAATTTTAATTCAATAACGGCTAGATACTCTTGCCCGTATTTAGCTAAAATGTCGATTCTACCGTCTGAGTTTCTATCAAGTCTACCGTCAAGAAGAGTTACTTCACATTTTAAAATATCAATCTCATTGAAGCCGTCTGTTTCCATAGATAAAACCGAAGGATTTTCAATTAAATATGCTTCCATAGCAATCTCACGCTGAAAAGGAAAAGGAGAAATTGAAACGTTATTGGCAGAAATATGTTTATGTAAATACATTATTTGTCGTCTTTTTTAATTTTTATATCCATGTATAGCTTGCTAATAACCTTTTAATATTTGTCTTTATTTGTAGATGTCAGTGTAATATGTCCGTCTATATTCTTTACCAGCTTCCTCAAACTCTTTTTTGCACTTTTTGTCTTCAGCTTCTCTTAGTGTATTGAGATGGTGATTACGCCAAGTTAAGCATTTTAGCGCTAACGCGCAAAAAATGGTCGCAAGACTGCCGTTAGTAGTTAGGCCGCGCCATTTTGATTTTTAAGTTGTGCGTCGCCCCATTGCAAAACATCTTCGAGTAAGTTATCAAAACCCGCTGGCATATTTTCTTTTGTAATGTCGAAACTTACTATGCCCTTCTGTAAGTTATACAGAAAACAATAAATGTGTCCCAAATAAAGTCCATAGTGATGATTTGTGAATTCGTCAACCGAAGTCATTTTTTTACATTCACGATTAAGGATAGTCGCAAGTTTTAAAATATAAATTGTACTTCTTTTTTCATAAGGGCTTTCATCTAACCTTGCTGGATACCGAGACTCTTCATATTTGTCTTTCCAAACATTGAAATCAGTCTCGAACCATGATTGTAAGCCTAATTCATTCGGGATGTAGGTCTTTGTGATTTCATTGTCTTGAAGCGTGCCAACATAAATAGGATCGGGATTCTTAAATTGTTGAATTGTAGCGTCAACAATGATGTCTGTTGTGTCAATTTGAAGCCAATAATGCGGGGTTTTTTTTGTTGTCCCGTCAGGTTGTAGTTCGGGAAAATCGCCCTTGATTAAACTACTTTTTATTTGTTTTGTTCCTAAATAGACGTGGAGTAGAAATGATGTCGGAAAGCAAAGTCCTGCGGGGTCTTGGTCGTGAATGCTCTCGGATGTAAAGTCTTTGGTTAGTTTTAATATGTAGTCTTTGTCAACTGTCATTATGTATGTCTGTCGCGCGGCTTACTGCTAACTATTCAACAGGAGCATTTAAAGTTACAAAAACATCCGAAATTAACCTTATAGATTTGAAAATTCCCCAAAAACAAAACATAAATAAGTTGTAATCCCACCGAATGTTAACGAAACTCGACCAATTGCACAAAAGCCCCATCCAGCCTGCAACCTATTACTAAAACACTCGTTATAAGTAGTAATAAGCAATAATTAATCAATCTAAACGTTTTAATCGTATGATAAGAAACCTACTCTAAAATCAAGTTTTATGGAAACCCATGAGAGTTTCAAAAAAAGAGTCGTTAGTATACGAGATTATAAGCTTAAGGAACTGGCGGACGTTTACAAGGTATCCCAATACATGATGCGCAAACGTATAAAACAGCACATCAAAAAGATTGGAAAATTAAAAGGCTACTATTTCGACTACGATCAAGTCAAGAAGATTTTCGAGCTGATTCAGTTACCCTCTGATGTTGTGGTGGTCTAAAATTTAAAGTTTAAACCATCGGCTTTCCATCCCAAAGAAAGCAAAAGCTCAAAAAAAGATCACCCCTAAACTGCCCCTAGCAGTTCATCCCCACAAAAAACAAAAAAGGAAAGGTTATTGGCACAACGTTAAACCGTTTGCCCTGATGCAATTTTTTGCACTAGACAGGCACAAAAAATGTAGCCATGAAACTTCACCAGCTTGTAACAGGAAATTATAGTTCATTCATCCTTTACGTCATCATTCAATTAGCCAATATAGACTATATCGGCATAATCGACTACGCCCTAAAGGCAATCATTGGAAGTGCTATTTGGTTTGGATTTAAAATTCTCGCCGACCGTTACTCTCAAAAACACAAAAAACAAATTACAAAAAGAAAACAATTATGAATCCCTTATATATCATATTCATTTTAGGTGTTAGTGCTATAGCAGTCGCAAATGCGGTTGCTACTTCAAAAGCAGGAAACAAGTCTTCAATTAAGATATTGAACCTTGACAGGTTCAGAAGCGTTGGAAGCGAATTTGAAATTTCACTCACGATCGCAATTGATAATCCGACGATGAATAATTTAAATATCAAAAAACCATACTTAACAGCCTACTACAATGAAAGAGAAGTCGCTAACAGTCTGCCAAGTGGAGAAATGATAAATGTAAAGGGTAACTCAAGGACAGTAATAAAAAATGTGAACATAAGAATACCTTTTAGCAACCTACCCGCATTAGTTGGAGCAGTATTCAGTAAGAAATTTTCCGATCAGGCCATCAGCTTAAAAGTTGAATCCACAGCCAATGGTTTTTCGGTAAGCGATAAAAAAGATTTTAAGTTCGCGGAAATAATAAAATTATTTACAGCGTTGAATTAAAAGAAAAAAATACTCCATTAAAATGGAACAAGAATTTAAAATAGAAAACTTAGGTTATACAGCCAATAACAATCCTTTAAGAGCCATAAGGAACGGGGACGAGTTTAGGGGACTTATCCCCGCTCCCGACTGGCACGAAGAAGTGGTAAGACGCAATGCAACCGTTGACGGAACAGTCGGCGAAATGGAAAAGCTAATAAAATCCTGTGCATGGCAAACCGCTGATCTCGCAAAGGTGTTACAAGGCAAAAACATATATGAAACGTGTGGTAAGATTTGGAACTTTTTATTTTCTCATATAAAATATAGAGAAGATGATGAAGGGCAGGAACAACTTAGAACTCCAGCATTGAGTTGGAAACTAAGAACAAGCAGAGGAATTGATTGCGATGACTTTTCAATATTCGCCAGTACGATCCTTTACAATTTAAACATACCGCACTATTTAAGAATAGCACGATACAAAGGAAAAGATTATTTCCAACACGTTTACGTCATCGTTCCCGGCACAGGTAAAAATTATTACACCATTGACGGAGTCCTTGACCAATACGATACAGAAAAAGAACCTATAGAAACTAAAGATTTTTTAATCATGAATAAATCAAATTTAAACGGGATAGATGTATCCGTACTAAGTGGCATCGGTGATGATGAACTCAGTGAAATATCAGGAATATTATCAGGTATTGACTTCGGAGAGATCGACGAACTTGAAGGTTTGGGAAGAATTCCGACCAGAGGCCAAGAATTAAACGCCATCCGTAACCACTTAATCAGAACCCGTGATGCGGTACATCGCTACCCACACATTGTAAAACAAGTGGAAGATCCTGAAAGCTTCTTAGGAATGGTGAATTATGCCATAAAATATTGGGATACCGATAAACGAGACGAAGCTTTAGGAATCTTGGAAGAACAGGAAGAAAAACTGAACTATCTGAACGGATTAAGCGGTATGGTTGACGGGTATGAAGAAACTGGTCTTTACTATGGCGTGGAAGGTCTGGGAGGGGTTGCTTTACTTGGAAAAGTAAAAGCGAAGAAAGGTTTCTTTAAAAAAGTGAAGCAAGCCGCTAAAAAAGCAGGCAGTGGAATTAAAAAGATCGCAAAAAAATTGATTCGAGTAAATCCAATCACAATTACTGCGAGGGGTGGAATGTTGGCTGCAATGAAAACCAACTTCTTAAAAATGGCCGAAAAATTAAAATGGGGCTATTTAACCGAAAGCGAAGCAAGAGATCACGGATTTAACGCTGAAGAGTGGCAACACGCTCGTGAAGCATTAAACAAAACCGAAAAACTATTTGTTAATGTACTTCAAGGCAAAGCCGAGAACCTTAAAAAGGCAATTCTCACAGGACGAGCAGGCGGATTAAACGGAATTGAAACTTCTGAGGACTTAGGTTACGTTGTAGCTGCTTCGGCAGGTGCAGCAGTTACCACAGCATTGCCCTTCATTAAAAAGGTGGTCGGCTTTTTAAAGAAGATCAATTACAAAAAATTAATTGCCAACGTTAAACCGATCTATTTAAAACTTAAAAAGAAGAAAGCAGATAAGGAAACCGAAAGCGCAGATGCACAAAACGCATCAGATTCTTCAGGCGGTGGTGATGAAAACGGTGATGGCAATGACACAAAAGAAGAAAGACCGAGTGCTATGCCTAATGATGAACCCTCATCAAGCGAACCAAAAAGCCCTTCGGAAAGCGGAGGCGATTCGGGAGGTGGAGAAAGTTTAAATAAAGATAGCAGCGAGGCCGATAACAAGGAAGCGGATACTAAAACCACTGACGCAGTTGAAACAACTAACCCAAAAGATAATCTACCCACTAAAAACGAAATCGAAGTTCCTGAAAGTTCAGCGATAAGAACCACGGAAAGTGTTTTTGACAAAGCCAAGGCATGGGTAAGTGAAAATAAAGGAGCAAGTGCTTTAATAGCCGGAGGAATCATATTCGGAATATACGAACTGACCACAATGGGTAAACACAAAAAAGGTTTATCAGGTGCTTCCCGAAAAGGAAAAAAGAAATCGGGAAAGGCTAAAAATCACCCGCCAAAAACAATCAGAAGATCGCCTCGCAAAAAAGGAAAAGGTGGCAGGGGTGGCAAAGGAGGAAAAGGCGGGGCACAAATAACCTTGTAAAGTCAGAACCAAAGGAAGCAAAATTTAAAGTTTAAGAATTTAAAACTAAATAAAATGAAAAAGCGCATTGAAAATATTAAAAAGCAGGTCGGCGAAGAAGTGAAAAAAACTTCTATGGTGATACTTGGCTTTGTGAGTGGAGTGGGAATATCTAAGGGCTTAGATATGCTTTCAGAAAAATTCCCTGAAGCAGAAAGCTTTGTAAAATACGCCAAACCGATAGTGCTTGGAAGTGGAGGCTTATTAATTACTTCTGCTACCGACAACAACGAAATTTACGCCAAAGCCTTTGGATATGGTTTAACTGTGTCAGGAGCCTTTGAAGGGTTGAAACTAATTCCTTTCGTTAAAGAACAGCTAACAGGCTTTGAAGGGATCGCCACAACGTATTATACCGAAAACGATAAACCACCATTGGAGTTAGGAAGCTTCGGCTTAAACGCTCTGCCTGTAAAGTCTTACAGTATGGAAGATGCCCCAACGGTTAAAATAAACTTGCCTGATTTAGAGGGCTTGGGATATAACAGCGATCAAACCGATGTTAAAGGTTTGGGTTATAATTCATCGACAACCGAGGATGATATTAAAGGCATCATTTAAAATCGAATGGGGTCATCAGCCCCATTCGATTCTCTAAAAATAATTGGAAAAATTAAAAAAGAAACTAAAAAATATAAATAACACTTAAAAAACATTCAAATGGAAACAGATGATTTGCTAGGGAGCGAGTACAGTAATACCGCAGACCTATTAGGGGATAGCCCTGACTTTGCCGAATTACTAGGTCGTATTTCGAGAGTCCCAAAAGACCAACAAAACCGTGTAATAAAATCACTTTTACAACGCCCTTCGCCGACCATTAGTGATAATAATTCCCGTGTAGAGTTTGAATCCAAATTCAAACAATTACCGCAGGAAATCCGCGATGGTCTTTTGAAAAAACGCTTGCAATTAGCCGACACCCGTTTTTATGTGGTAAAAGATATTGCAACAAAAAACCAAATAGACGTTTTTCAAGGAACGGACAATAAAAACGTGGGTTTAGGAAACTTAGCCACCGCCAAACTTGAAAAAGACAATTGGTTTTTAATGTCAGCGATCCGTATGACCTACGCAGAAAGCTTGACGGGTATGTTTACCGCAGATTTCACGCATATTGCTCCAATCATCAGAAACGGTGAATTTGAGTTTGAAGCAGGAAACAAAAAATTAGTGGGATTAATTTCTACTGATGTATTTGACACTTTCGGTCGTAACGATTTACAAATCGGTTATTACAAATTGAGTTCAACCAAAGTGATTGAACCGCAAGTTGAAATAAAAATGCCTGTGAAATTTGCCGCTGCTGCTGCCGCTTCAAGTTTCTTAAAAGTGGTTTTGATCGGAACAAGCGTAATTCCATTCTAAAATATTTTCTCCAGTCACTAAAAACGGCAGGGCTTAAGGGAAGCTCATTTAAGAGGTAATGTGAGAGTTTAACTAATTCTGTAAAGGAATCTTTAAAAGAACGTTTCTCTCAAAAAAATACTAAAAACATTCTTCCCAAAGCCCTGCCTACTGGGGTCACCGATTGCGAATCGGAACGAATTTAAAATTTACTACAATGAGCCAGCCAAAAATAAAATATCAGCACATTACCATTCAGGTAAATTCCGTAGGACAAATAGTTCCTATTGATGCTGAGACCGACAAACTTTATAAGAAAGTAACGGGAGTAAATATTATCCTGACCGATTCCTTGAATAAATTCAGTGCCATAAAACTTGATATTAATACTGTTGAGTTATTTCCTGAAAAATTTGAGGTTCTGCGTTTGCTGTTCAGAGAACAAGTGCCATTTGGTTATGAATACCACGAGCTAAATGAAAAAGGTGGCGGTAGTAGCGTGAAAGGAAGCTATACTGATATTAATACCGGAGCGACCTACCCTTACAATGTTACGATTTCTCTTAGACTTGAAAACGACTAGAGAACGATTAAGATCAAAATTGAAACGCACAAGTGAAAATTGCCGACACATATAAACCCTATAATTTTTCTTCGACAAAATGTTACGTTTTTCAAGTAACAGTAGCATCAGGAAAATTCATTGTTAAAATTGAAAACAAATTACCATTGCACTTTGGCGTATTGAAGGGATTATATTTTACCTGCAATTCTTTAAGCACCGAAAAAGTAGTAGGCTATATTTCCCTTTTTTTAAACGAAGGAATTTTTAAAAGTATTCAAACGGCGGTAATTAATACAAATCGCATTCGCCATCAAGCTCACCCGATCCCTTTTGATGAGGAAGTAAAAACAAGTGCATATATACAAGGTTTCTTCTTTAATAGAGACCCAAGCCTAACAGACTTTACGATTACAATTTACCTGCACTACGAAGAAAAGTTATAATAAACAAAGAAATGAACTACGAGACTGCAATAGAACTAGCCAAGCAAAGAATGAGAGAGATCGGCAAAACTCCCGATGAATATCATATTGAATCGGTAAGTGTGGTTGGAACTCATCAGGAAAGAGCAGATAAGCACATCATCATAAAAGCCTATAATGAATATTATTATTTAGTGAATTATCAATCCTGCTTTGGCTTTGTAATTATTTCAGATACAGGAACATTTAATACAGATGATTTTACGGATAATAATCCACAGGAATTTTCAGGCATGATCCAACTTATACAGTTTGGCGGAACCAATTGGAGCATAAGCACAGTTGACCCCGCGGGAATAGAGATTCAAAGGCCGGTTGAATTTATAAAAGCAGTGATACATTAAAGAGACATTAACAGGATATTAAAATGCAAGCGCAAACACCATACGACCAAATCAAATTCATCAATGATGCCATAAAAGACAGGCAATCTAAGAAAGAGCCTACCTATTTTTCGGTTAAGGTTGAATATATGGGAAAACAAACTCCGCTTGTAAACAAAGAAGAAGGAAGCACTTTTTATGAAACGGTTATCCAATATCTTACACGATATGATCTATCCGCCTTAATAATTGAATTATACAGTTCAAAAAGCATAAGAACAAAAACACCCTTTCAAACCATTAAAGTACAGGTAAAAAAAGATTCCAGTTTAACCCTTGGAAATCCTTCAGAAAAAGCGGAACTCGAATTTACCAATCCTGAAAGCTTAGTAAGCACGGAAAAGCATTTTTACACTTTGGCTGAAAAGGAAAAGCAAGTTTGGATGCTTGAGTTTGAAAATAAGCGCCTGCAATATGAACTTGAGATTTTAAGAAAGAAGAACAAAAAGAAAAAACAGTATATACAGGAACTTGAATCAGAACTGGAGAAAGGCGAAAAGGCCAAGAAGAACAGTTTTGCTAATGTTTCGCTCGGAACCGTTACTTCAAATGCCATTGAAAGCTTTGCTAAAAGTGATTTTGGCCTTGGTATCTTAAAAAATGTGTTCGGTGCCAAACAAGAAGTTCTAAATGGACTACTTGGCATTGATCCAAGCAAAGAAACAGAAGCGGAAACCAGAGAAACAAAAGAAGAAACCAAATCAACCGCCAGCATCATTTCTGAGGACAGCCCCAAACAAGAAGTGACCAAAGAACAAAAAATAAGATTACAGGTAATAAAACACATTAATGATTTTTTACTTGCCTCGGATGATGCTGTTTTACGCTTATACTTTGAAATAGTTCAATTAGCAGGAAATAATGTCCCTGTTTTACAGGAAATATATATTCAGTTAAAGAAACAAGCTGACACAAAAAAGACAAAGATCAAACCTAACAAGGTTGAAACCAATAATAACTCAGAGGATTCAGAAAAAGAGGAAACTGATTTAGACGATAGTTCCTAAAATAAAAATGATCGTTTAACAGTAAAAACAAACTCAAATAAAAAACAAAATGATTTTTGAAATTAAAATAGGCATTGATGCTTCAAGTGAGCAGGAAGCCATAGAGCTTGTAAAGGCTTTAGCGGATATAAAAAATAGTTTGTCTGATAAGGATTTAAAGGACTTAGCTAAAATACTAAAGGCAAATCCGTCGATTGTAAAGACCGCTAAAAAATTATTGAGTTAAAAGAAATAATTAGCGAAAAAATGAAACTCTCTGAAAATAATAATATAGATGCACTGCTAAAAGTTGGCGGAACAGTGTTTTTATTTTTTTTAGGTAAGGAAGCAATTTCTAAGTTTAAAAAAGGAGGCTCTGAAGCCGATATGGACACAGACCCATCTTCAGGACAAGCAGTAGGTTTAAGACAAGCGATCAACCCATCCGGGTTTTGGTGGATGAGAAAATTTGATACCACCGATAAAGAGGCCATTTTCAAATTAGCCTCAGAAATCACCGACCTAGATAGTGTGGCCAAACACTTTAAAGACCAAACTGAAGGTTCAGATTTATATGATGAGCTTCAAGGCGAGATAAGCCCTGAAGACTATCAAAAATTCTTATCACTTGCCTCAAAAGGTAAAACAGGTTCCTATTATTATGCTCCAAAGAGCGATAAAGTACCTGCTAATAAATGGGTCATTACAACATCAGATGCCAATGTGAGGAAAACTGCAAGGTATGAGTGGCAACACGCCTTTAAAAATAACATTGTAAAACTTGTGCCGAAAGGAAAGATCATTGGAGCCAGTACTGGCAAGTTTTCCTATGATGAAATCAACAAAGTATTATTCATAGAGTTTTGGACACTGACCACCAAAGGCGAAAAGAAAACCTATTACGTTGCCAAGAGCCAAGTTGAACTTATTTCGGGTGATGAAAAGAAGAAAAGAGAAAAACAGGGTAAAATCCCTTTGGAGGTATTAGAAGGGATAACAGGCGAGAATGAAATTGATCAGATTGAAGAACCAAAGCAAGAAGTCGTTACTACAAGTGTCTGCCTTGTTTATGACGAGTCATTTAAACAAACGGGCATAGCCCCAAAGAACATAATATTAGGTTTCCCGATTATGACCTTAGATACCGGGAAAGGAAATTTCATAAAAATTAGAACCGTTCAAGGATTGGTACGCTGGATAAAAGCGGAGTTGGCTGTAGTCAGAGACAGAAGTCTATGATACAAAACTTTAAAACCTTGAAAAATGGAACAAGAATATTTCTTGCGTGTTCCCACCATATTGGGACTGCAAGGCGCTCCTGAGATCATACCTCAAACTTTAGGCACAAGTCCTAAAGGGAGTAAACAAGTTGAGTTTGTAATGAATTTCTATGAAGCCGCTGTAAAGGTGGGTAAGAAATTCGGGATACATCCACTAATCATTTTGGCGCAAGCCTCTGTTGAATCAGGATGGGGAACTTCACAACTAGCCACACAGAATCACAATTTCTTTGGCGTTACCGCTTTCGGTAAACCCAATGAGTATTGGAAAGGTGAAAGCCGTGTATCAAAAGTATCAGGATTAAAATTCCGTAGTTACAAAACGGTTGAAGACGGATTTTCGGATTTCGCCCGCATCATTACAAGCTATTACAAGGAGGCGGCCAAAGTAAGTAACAATGTAAGTGAGTATGCACAAAAGATAGCCTACTCGCCCTATATCAGCGAGAAGAACGGAGATAACAGAGTTAAGTATAAAGAGCTTATTATCAAATCAGCCACCCTAATTCTTGAGATCGCTAAAAAAAAAGTCCAAAGCCTTTACAATTAGGGATCTTATTTACCATCCTATCAGCTTTAGGCTTATGGCTTGGTTTCAATTCTTTTTCAGGCAATAAACCGAAAAAAGCAAAACAAAAACATTAAAACAGAAAAATTAAAAATATTGATCATGGAAACTTCAGTAAAAAAACTCATGGAAAAATTCTTACAGTTTGGAGGAACAAGAACCACCGAGCAATTTAAAGCAATAAGAGATACCGTTTTGATTGAAATGTATTTAAACAAAGGCAAAGATGAAGAAGCCTACTTAAAATTAGAATACATTTTTGATAAGCTGGATTATGGTTACAAAAAATCGATCTTTCACGGGGAAATAGAAGTCATTATAGATTGTACCGAGCAAGACCTTGAAGATTATTATGAAAAACACCGTAAACATCATGGGCCAATAAAACGGACACCGAAAAAACCCAAAGATCGTTTAGGAAAAATAAAACTGCCGAATAAAACTGAAAACTTGGGAAAATTGGTCGACGAGGGAGAAATCCCTTATACAGGAAGCAGAGCCGATCAATATTGGAATAGCAAAAAGATCAAATTGGTTTTTGATGCCCATAATAAACAGATCCGTTCCGGTGCTGAAATCCCAAGGTCTTACGATTACAAAGACATTGACTATGTACAAGAGTTTTATGGCCTGCGTGGCATAGAATTTGGTAACTGGCTTTCTCAACAAGATCGCTCGAATTATTTGGCAGGATTAGGACTCTCGTTATTCGACCTGTACCATATTTTAAATTTCTCGCCAAAACAAATTTCACTAAGAAACAAAATAACCATTGCATTTGGAGCAAGAGGCAGAGGAACCGCCTCTGCACATTTTGAACAAAGCACTTTCGCAATCAATTTAACTCGATACAAGCGACCAAAGAAAGGAAGCACTTCAAAAAGAGGCTTCGACCGATCAGATTTACTTACCGCTTCAGGAGGTGTTGGTTCTCTAGCACACGAATACGGACACGCTTTGGATTATTACGGAGGTATGTTTATTGAAAAAGCCAATAGTGGTGCTTTGACGGGTGCAAGAAGTGCAAGAATTAAACCCGACAAAAAGCTATTGAAGGCAAATTCCCTGCAAGGATTAATGGAAAGGTTGCTTTACAAGATCATTTGGAAAAATGATACTACCCATACTCCATTTTATCAGCGCCTTTTAAAAGTAAAGGGTAAGTACGGAGTAACGGATTATTTCTTTCGCCGAAATGAAATCTTCGCAAGAGCTTTTGAAGTGTATGTTCATTTTAAGATGCAAAAGAAGAAGTACAAAAACATATTCCTGGCTGAAACTAAATATGATCTTGACTTATATCTCAGTCTTAGCGAAATGAAAAAACTGGAAGCTGATTTTGATGCCCTCATCAACGGAATCAAAAAAAGAATTTAACTGGAGAGTTTAACAAAAACTTAAATTTTATGAACGATATAAAAATAATCAATTGCCATACCCATATTTTCACACGCAACTGCGTGCCTGATAATTTTGTGCCCTTTTGGGTTAGGTCATTAGGAACCCTTTTAGAAAGCAGGAAGACTTCGGGTGGTTTATCAAAACTTGTTTCATTCTTTGGAAAAAAGGACTTGGCACTTATAATTAAGAAGTACCATTACTTCTTAACGATAGGAGATTTAAAAAGCCAGCTTGAAATCTTCAAACTGCTTCAGGGCTTTTATCCTGAAGGAACCAAGCTCTGCGTGCTTTCTATGGATATGGAGTATATGATGGCAGGAGCGGTTAAACAGCCCTTTAAGGCACAATTAGACGAATTAGCGGTCATTAAGAGAGACCCTGCCTACAAAGAAATAATCCTGCCCTTTATTTTCGCACACCCTGAAAGACCCGATATTTTTTCTTTGATTCAAAAATACATTGAGGAAGAGAACTTTGCCGGTATTAAGCTTTACCCGCCTTTAGGCTATTACCCTTTTGACGAAAGGTTAAATCAGGTTTATGCCTATGCTCAAAGTAATAACATTCCTATTACAACTCATTGCTCTCGTGGTGGAATATTTTACAAGGGTAAAATTACAGACGAAATGCGAAAACATCCTATCACAGGAAAAATAAATAAGGCTCGAAAAAACAAATACTTCACAGATATTTTCACTGACCCAGACAATTACGAGTATGTTTTGCAGAAATACCCGAACTTGAAAATTAATCTAGCGCATTTCGGTGGCGCTGATGAATGGGATAAGTATTTGCAAAACACAATAGACGAAGATGGTGAGCTTTCTTGGTTTGTGAAAGTACGAGAGCTTGTCAGAAAGTACCCCAATGTATATGCAGATATTTCATACACCGGATACAAAACCGATCTTAGTCCTTTATTAAAAATAACCTTACAGAATGAAGCCATAAAAAACAAGATCCTTTTCGGTTCCGATTACTATATGGTGGAGCAAGAAGTTTCTGAAAGGGAGTTTTCAATCAACTTAAGGGCAAGTATCGGGGAGGAAAATTACGGGCTGATTGCAGGGACTAACCCTTTTGAATTTTTCAAGATGAATAAATAGATTATATTTACCGTAGAGTTTAGTAGAGGTACTAAATTCTAATTTTTCTCATAGCTGAAGCCCTCATTATTATTAATGGGGGCTTTTTTATGGCTCCAATTAATAATTGTAAGATCCTTCAGTGATATCTTGTTATCTAAGCAAAAATCTACTAACCTTAATGCTGAACCAATCAAATCTTCGCTGGCTATTGTAATACTTCCTTGCCAAACTCCTAAATTCACTTTCTTTGTAAAATCATCTGTTCTTGCTTTCTCCAATTCAGTACAACTTTCAACAAATTCATAAATCACAAGCCAAGCTGGATGGTTAATCTTCTTTAATTTATTAAGCAAAACATCTCTTTCCTGAAAAGTAAGATATTCTGATTCTTTTAAGCCATAATGTTCAGCTATTCTGCAAACATATAGCATCATTTGCATTTCTTGATTCTTAGTCATATTCTAATTATTTAGTCTGAACAATACTTCTGCACTCAAATCCATCCTTAAAGACAGACGAAAATTGATTTGCAATTTCATAGAGTAACTCTTCTGGAACCATCCTAATTGGAGTACCTATTGGAGTTTTTTCTTTATAGGAATTTACATTAATTGAAGAATAAAGGATATTAGTAAATGGGTAGTTAGGGATAGTTGTTCCATTAACAGAAATAAGTTCGCCAACTAAAACAAATTTATAACAATGCAAAAGAGCTAGTTTTTCGGCTCTTAACAAATTGATTTCTGAATTTAATTTCCCTTTCTTTTCATTTTTATCGGAATATTCAGCGGTCATAACGTAACCTTCTTCTAACCTTACCTTTTCCCCTATCTCATAATTTAGCCAATTTATTTTAGTGTATAAATCAATGAGCTTGCTTTCAATTACCTGTATTTTTTCTAAGTCTGCCATTATATAATTGTTTTACACCTCGAAACAAGGTATTTCGGTTGTTTCAATATTTATCACAAGAGCACCTGATGTGTAAGGTAAAACAACCTCATAAAACACCATGCTTTCTAATTTTTCCAACGCTTCTTTAGTAGATAGTTTGCCATCTATCTTATTCACGAAAGCATTAAACTCTTTTTGATCCTCGTTAAAGAGATAAACTTTATTGTCTGAATAAACGTTTGTTACTTGGGCAAGCTTTTTCATGTCATTTCGGTAGCCTAAATTTAGGTTTTTTTGCGTTAAAATCAAAATTTCCGGATATTGAGTTGTTTAATCAGTGTTTTATCTTCTACCTATTGGTGTTCGATTGATGATTCATTGATGTCTCATTGGTGATTCATTTGTATTTAGTTGGTGTTTTGCATTAAGCTTATTGTTGATTCCCTAATAATACAGTAATGTAATGTTGATGAAATATTTTGATTTCTCATCGAAATAAAAATGATTTCACATCGGAAAATATAAAAGTCGACCAATCTCGATCAATCAACACCAAACAAATTGTTCCGACAAATTATTTCAATTCAACGCAACGACTAAACAAGTTACATCGTATAACACGAATAGGATTCTCGAAAAAAGTACTTTCTACCCTGAAATTTTTCCGTCAAACGTTTTAGCTGTATAAAACCTCCGATCTTAAACCGATGCTTTGCTGTATAAATGCACCTCCGGGGTGCCTTTGTTTACAGCCGTTTGCGTAAAAAGATGCAAACGGATAATTCTTACAGTTATGAATCCGAATTCTGAAAGTGAAAATATTTCGCTAGCCGTTTGTAGAAAAATTTTAAATCAAAACGGCAAAAAATATACTGATGAGCAAATTTTAAAAATTCGGGCTTGGATTTTTCAATACGCAGAAATGACCGTGGAGTTTTTAAATGGCAAAACTTCAGAGGAGATTACCGAATTGGAAAAACAATTAACAAAAAAGGTTAAAAATATTAACAAAGGAAATAAGTCCGAATAAATTTCGTAAATTGATTAGAATTAAATAGCTAAAAAAATGAAGCAAAAAGCGATACTATATATTAGGGTAAGTACCGATGAACAAAATGACGGATACAGTCCTGCCGACCAAAAGGCACGATTAATAAAGTATTGTGAAAATTCCAATATTGATATTGTAGGGATTTACCATGAAGACGAAAGTGGTAAAAATTTTAACCGCCCTGAGTGGTTAAACATTTTGGCGTTCATAAAGAAAAACAGGGGGCTTGTTGACGTAATGCTATTTATTAAGTGGGATAGATTTTCACGAAATATTGCAGAGGCTTATATAGCAATTAAAAAACTTCGTGATTATGGAGTGGAACCACAAGCAATTGAACAGCCTTTGAATTTTGAAATTCCTGAAAGCAAAATAATGTTAGCGGTTTATTTGGCCGCCCCCGAAGTTGATAATGACCGAAGAGCCTTAAATATTTTTCACGGAGTACGTCGAGCAAAAAAAGAGGGGCGTTGGATTGGTAGTTGTTTGCGTGGATATAAAAACGCAAGAAATGAAAACAACCGCCCGATTATGATCCCTGAAAGTGGAGCAACAGAGAGCCTTATAAAAGAGGCTTTTGAATTATTCGCTTCTGAAACTTACCAAATTGAGGAACTCAGAAAGTTAATGAACAAAAGAGGATTAAAGATTAGTCGTAATGGTTTTTGGGTAATGCTTAGAAATAAAGGATACATCGGAAAAGTTTGCGTTCCTGCATATAAAGATGAACCGCTCGAATGGGTGCAAGGAGACCACAAACCAATAATTGATGAAAGTTTATTCTATAATGTACAAGATATTTTAGAGGGTCGTAAAAAGAAAACACCTGCGAAAAATTTAACTATGAGGATTGAATTTCCTTTGCGTGGCTTTCTAATTTGCCCTCAATGCAAAAGTAATTTAACAGCCTCTGCTTCCACAAGTCGCACTGGCAAAAAATTCTTTTACTACCATTGCAGTAAAGGGTGCAAAGAAAGACAAAAAGCCGACCTTGTAAATGATACTTTTATGGATGTTCTTAGAATATTCAAAATAGATTCAGGAGCGGGGCAAATTTATGCCCTCAAATTGAAAGAATTATTACACGGTAATAACAAAAAAGGCAAGGAACAACTAATTGAGATTGCCAAGGAAATAGAAAAGCAAACCCAGCGTTTGAAAAATGCAAGAGCCTTAATGTTAGATGGCGAAATTTCCTCAGGTGAGTATAAAGAAATGAGAATTGATATAGAGGAAACAATAAACCGCTTGTCTTTACAAGAAAGTCAATTAAGAGTGTCAAATGAAGACTTCACAAAGCAGATTAATTTTTGTACAATGCTCTTTACAAATATAGATAAGTACTATATAAGTGGAGATACTGAAGTAAAACGTAAGATAATTGGTTCGATATTCCCAGAGGGCTTGACTTTTGAAAATAATAAGTATCGAACCACTAAAATAAATGAAGTTGTTAGTCTGATTTGCTTGTCTGATAGGCAATTGCAGGGCAATAAAAAAGGAAAGCGTTCCATTTCTGAAACGCTTTCCCTACAAGTGGTCTCGTAGAGATTCGAACTCTAAACCTCCTGATCCGTAGTCAGGTGCTCTATCCAGTTGCAACCAGCATTCGCTGGAGCTACTGGGGTTCGGAGAGGCAAAATTTGCAGTTAATTTGCATGTGAAAGCTTGGTTAAATAATGAATATTTTGTTCTAAATAAAGGCTTTTAAATTTTTAGGGGGTGGTTAAGGTATTAAAGTTCGTGAAGACAATCTATTAATGAGTGAGGGATTTTATCATGTAATAAACCTTTCATAAATTTGAGGCATGTACTTTGAATTACTGAAAATAAATAGCACCAGAAGCCGCCACTGGAACAAAAGGCTACAAAAACCTAAAGAATTATACCTAAATCATTATCCAAATCTAGAATCTTCAATCCTAAATTTTTATCCTAAACTATCTAACCTAATCTGGAAGTTTCTTTCCAAACTCAAATCAAAAATTAAATCGCCCTCGTTATTTCTTTTCATGTGTCCAATGTCTAGTCATTTTTTGTGTAAAGACCAGCATTAAAAATGGCTCAAAAATTATTTGGTCATTAAATTATTTATTATGAAAAAAATTGAATCACAAGATGATTTGAAAAACTCTGAATTTGAAAAGGCTGTTCAAGTAGCAGAGATTTCACAAACAACAAAACCATTAGTGTCAATCAAAGAAATTTTGACTCCAATAGAGGATTTTGCTGGAGTTAGAGAATCAAAAGAATTTCGTGCAATAAAGGCAACAAGTGCAAGAGGATTCTTGGATAGAAAATTAATTTCTGATTGTGTTTATCAGCAGTTGCCTGACTTATTGAGAAAGGAATGCTATAAATTCAAAGGAAAAGAGCGTGATATTTTCTTTTTGTCGACGTTAAGCCTTATCAGTGCTATTTTAGAAAGGGTGTACGGAGTTTACAAAGGAAGAAAATTGTATTCGAATATGTACTTCTACTTAATAGGAAATCCAGCAACAGGAAAAGGAACGATGATGTATGCCAAAGAAGCTGGTGAAATCCTACATAAATCTTTAATGGCTGAGGAAAGCCAAGAAGCCGTTGGTCTCGATAACCTAGTGCGACCTAAAACTTTGTTCATACCAGGTAATAGTAGCAATGCTGCACTAATCGCTTCGATAGACAAAAATAATGGAAGGGGTATAATTTTTGAAACAGAAAGTGATACACTTGCAGCTGCGATGAAACAGGATTGGGGAGGTTTTTCAGACCTGCTTAGAAAGGCATTTCATCATGAACCGATAAGTGATAATAAAAATTCAGGAAATGGCTTTGTAGAGATTTCAAGCCCAAAACTAACAGCAATATTATCAGGAACACCAAATCAGGTAACGAAGTTAATGGAAAGCGTTGAAGATGGACTTTTTAGTAGAATGGCATTCTATTTTAATCCTGATAGGGGTATTTGGGCGGATGTGTTTGAAACAACATTTCATCCAGACTACTACAAAAAGAAATTTGGCGCTGAAGTAATGGCGCTCCACTCCTTCTATAAAGACAATGATGGACAAAAGGAAATTGAGTTTAGGCTGAATCCTTTTCAAAAGCAGTTGTTTAACACTTACTTCTCTAAAAAGGTATCAAATATCCAAAAGTGTTACACCTTAGCAATTGATGCGTCAGCTTTCAGATTAGCTGTGATAAGTTATCGAATTGCGATGATTCTTACTTGCATTCGATCTTTTGAGTCCAAGAATGAATCTTCTATAATGTATTGTAAAAACTCTGACCTTAGAAGTGCACTTCAAATTTCAAGTACTCTTTTTGAACATACATTGGACGTCATCAAATTATTACCATCCAAGGAAGTTAGCACCCTTGGTTTGAGTGATAAAAAGTTATTAAGGATTCTTCCTTCAGATAGAGAAATATCAACAGCAGAAATAGTAGCTCTTGGTAAGACTGCTAAAATCCCAGAAAGGACAAGCAAACACTCTTTAAAGAACCTCCTGGATAAAGGTATCCTTAAACAAGAAAAGAGGGGAAAATACTTTAAAGTAGGTTAGCACTACTTGCACTTGCTGCATAAAGAGATCACCTCAAAAGGGTGGTTTCTTTATTATATTAGATCATATCTATCAAAACTTATTCTAACTATACAAAACAGCTATATTATTTAATAGTGTGAAACAGATTTTTGACGGGATAAGATAATTTCTATAATTATCTCCCTGAAGGGGTAAAAAACAATAAAAAAGCTATATCATATAATATATATCGGAAACTAAATCGAACCATTTTAGGTGCAAAATTGGTCCTTTTGATCACCTCCGTCTTTGGAAACAGAAATTGGGTAACCATCTTACTGGCTACCCTCTTTCTTCCACGTGGCATATTCTTTCAGCGGTTTTTAGTTTATAAGCAAAAACCTTCTCAAAGAATTCCGGAATATTACCGGACAAGAAATCTAGCATAAAACTTAATCCACTGTTTTAGGTTAGCGAACATTCAAGTTCATACTAATACAACTAAACCCTAAGTGAATATCTTAAATCAGTGCCTCTAGCGAAGCCCCTGCGAGTAGCTTATGCTGGTGGGAGTATTAATGGGGTTTACCCCATATACGACCCATGTTGGTGCGTTAGATTGTGCGTAGGAGCAACACAAGGCATGTGTGCTTTAGCCAATGCCGCAGCCTGTAATAAGCCAAGCAGGCGAGCTAAAATTAAAGAAGAAATATACCATAGCTTGTGTGGGTATATTTCATGAAGCACAAAAAGCTATGCCAAAACAGGGCATTAAAAATAGCTTTTAGGCTGAATACCTTATTTCCTGTTCAATCTTCTCCAGTTCGTAATTCATCTTCTACTTTTTAAAAGTTTCATTTCAGTAATCCCTTGTAAGCTATAAATGATCAATTATCAATGGATTAAAATGAGCCTGCGAACTTATTTTACTGTTATAGTTTATTAATTGACAACAATAAGCCTTTCTTACATCTTAGCGACTAGCAATCCTAAGCGTAATAATTTGCCAAGCTTTTTTGACAAATTTTCATTCTACAGTATAACTTAGAAGATTATATAATCGTTTTGATTATATCACAAACAAATCGTTACTGAAAATTTTCAAAAATTCATTTTAAGCTTGCACATTATGAAGCGTGGATACCTTTGCCAAGATGTAGAAAGGATTTAAAGAATAGCAAAATAATAGTATGGATAATGAGGTCCATGACCTGTAATCACATAAACCATCTTAAAAGTTGTGTCAGGTAAAACCAACCTCACAACATAGTTTTCTCCTTCCGTTAATCCATCTATTCTCATTATAAGCATAACCTTAAAGGGGCAACGGAGTCTCCTCAATTGCCCCCTATTGGCTACTACTAATATACTTTCAGGATTAAGGTGGGTTAAATGTTCCCTCTCCATAACCTAAACCTTAACTGAAAACTTCCTCTGAGAAGTTGGCTGCCTGATCAGTATACTCGTATGTCCACTCTAATTCAATCTCTTCTCCAGATTGAGTTGTGTACATGTAAGGATCACAAGGTTTCTTAATGATCATGCCATTCATTTTTTGGCCTATCATTCCTTTAGCTAACTCAATATCTAAAGTTGAAGGAACACTCGCCTTGCGAACTGTAGCGTAAAACTTACCTTGTTTTGACTTTACCATTTCTACTTGTCCTGTTAGGATTAGGGCAACAAATGTCTCCCCATCGCTGTTTTTTCTTTCAACAGCATTGCTGATTGTAATCATAAAATTGTGTTTTTAAAATTTAAATTGAGTAGGAGTTTCCTACTTCAGAGGCTAGCGGAGGTTAAAGGCGGGGTCCTTTGTGAAGAGGTGGGTACTAAATTTTTGAAATAAAAAATTATAAAAATTATTTTGTTTCTAATTCTTCATCAGAAATTATTCCAGTTCTACCTTGGTCTACGATTATGCCAAATTGAAGCATGTGGGGATAGTGAACACCATTTGCATCCACAGAAAGTATTAATGTTGGCAGTCCTTTTGGTTTAATAGATATAGAAAAGAATAGTACTTTGTTTTTTTTTATCCATTCTATTTCATGATCTATAAATTGTTGATCTAATAAGACAGTTTGGTCTCTCCTGAAATATTCATCTAAGGCATTCTCGCATTGTTGGTTTAGTAAAGAGTAGTTTCGATTTAAGTAAGCCATTTGAAATTTGTTTTGGTCTTATAAGGCACATTCAATCTTTCCTTTAAGGTTTTTATATTTCTCAATCACCTCTCTGAAAAAAAGAGGTCTCATTTTTCCTTCTTCATCAAATAATTCAGCTTCTCGTGTTTCAATTTCATTTTCAAATAAGTTCAAGTTATCGTGAAACCAAAAGGCTATATCAGGATATGCAATGTAAAACCAAGTTGGAACTAAATTACCTCTATTAAACCTATCTTCTGAGTAGTGTTTTCTAAAAGAGGGAGAGCAATTTATTGGTTGCTCAGGCATCATTTTTAATTGATTTGATTTCTCCCAGATGTTAAGTCCACTTCCTAACTCTTTGGTAGTTTCATTTGCCCTTTGGTTTTCTAAATATGTTTCATAATTTATTCTATCTCTAATATAAAAATCTTCCACTACCATTTTTAAATATGGGGTGATCTCACTTTCTGAGGCAATTGCTTGCCATTTTCTTTTATTCACTTCACGCAATATGATAAGGCTTGATTGAGATTTGTTATTTTGTGAAGTTGATCCTTCTGCCTTATTCTTTCCATACTGAATTAATCCTGCCCCAATCAATACCAGAACTGTAATGACCCCAATTATTGTAAATATTATCATAATCTATTTTTTAAGTTTATTCTTTAGGTAGTTTATCCATTGCTTCTTTACACTCATAGCATGCATATTTTTTGTAGGCTTTCTTATAGTTTCTTCTTGCACAATTATAGTTTTTCATGGCCTCACAATATTGAGCTAGTAATACATAATAGTTCACATTAACACCTTCACTTCTTTGAGACCATTGGTCTAGATAATACTTCGCTTTCTCGAGGTCTTTAGATTCCAAGGCAGCTTTTGCCTTCTGTGTCATTTCATCACTATATCTATAGTGAGCTTCCGTTTCCGCTGAATTCTTCCCGGATTTAACATTATTGATTATTAGTATTTGAGAATATATTTGGTTAAAGCCAAAAAGAAACAAAACAATGGCGAGCTTACTTACTGTTTTCATGATGAAGTTTTAATAGAATTTCTGAATAACTTGAGTTTATAATATTATATATTTACTTGAGGTAAGCCACAAATGTTTGAGTGGAACTATCATATTTAACACCGCCTGCAACAATTGTGCCTTTAACTTTAGTTGATAAAGCAACAGATGTACAAACAAGCCAATTATCATATGGGGCGTCGGTGTCAACCTCAATAATTTTCGTATTACAACCTTTATGCGTTATAGATATTTCATACTTACAATAGAAAGGTAGATTAATAGTCACTACATTTTTTGAAAGGATTTTATTCACCCTATTTTGAGTCAAATTATTTACTTTTATTTTAAACGTGCTATCTTTTAACGGAGCTTCGTTTACAGTTATTGTAAAAGTAATTCGCATGGGTCTCAGTGAATCAATGTCCTTTGTCTGGCCTTTTAATTGATTAATTAGTAGAATTAAGAATATCAGTATTCTTAAAGGTGTTTTTTTTGTTTCCATAACTTTATTTGTAAATATCTTCTATGAAATAAGCGTCTATATAAGGAGATTCTCCGGAATCTGGAATATTAAATCTGTAAAGACACTTTCCATTGGTAATTTTAGATGCAAAGGTCACGGGGTCGACCTTTACTCCATCATTACACATGTGTGTGATTTTATTATCCTGAACATAAACTTGCATACTTCCAGAAAAAGATGAACCATCAGTGATTTCGACATTGTGTAATCCATTAGAAATCTCATTTGGATAAGAATGAGCGTCGTCATACATTTTTTTTAATCGCTCTATTTTCTTCTGTGTCTGATTTAGGCTCTTAATTTCTAATTCATATTGCTGTCTTTGTTTCTCCTTTGCTGCTCGTTCATATAAATCAACATCTTTAGGGACATAAGTACTTTGATACGTTTGATTTGTTGGTTGGTCAAACCTTGATTGAGAGTGGAGCGGTAAAGTTAAAATGCAAATTAATACTGTTAATTCTTTCATTTTGAGTTGGTTTTATAGTTATCAAATATATTAAATTATAGCACGTATGCTATAATGAATTTATAGCAAATATGCTCTTTTTGTTACGTGAAAAAGGGTAAGGTAAATAAGCGGGTTTTAATCTATGATGAAGAGGGATTAACCAAGTTAGCTTCAAAAATTAAAGAAGTTAGAGGCAATAAAGGTTATACCCAAGAAGATTTAGCTTATGAATCAGGATTATCTCTTTCTCAAGTGGCCCGTATAGAAACTATCAAAATTAATCCTACTGTAAGTACAATCTTTAAGATAGCTAGAACATTAGATGTTCAAGTATCAGATTTGTTCGATTTTAAGCTTTCAAAGAAAGCAAAGTAGTTATAAGTAATCTCAATCATCAGATTAGTTACAATCACTAATAATAAACCTCTCCCTTATGTTATCAACTATCTCCATAACCCCTATTACCATTGGGTTATAGGATGGCTAGTAATTTTAACAGTCCATGCTATAAATTGTAGCAATACAAATGGAATGTTCTAACCTACTTTTGGTGGATGGAAATGCTATTTAAACTACCAGAAGGCAAACCTCCTTTTATTGGCGTTGTTTTTGATACTGTTGAAGAGGCTATGCTAAATAAAGATCTTTTAGAAATGAAAACCTCCAAATTCTCTATAATGAAAGAGAGTTATGATTTACATAAACTGTCTTTTAGGCTGATTTCAGACAACCCTATAAATATTAGATTGTATAATAATATCAAAATGGATTTAAAAGCCTTTAAAGCTTGGAGGGGTTGTTCACACAGGCAATTGAACTTTGGTCATGTTGTAATGGTTTCTAATAAACCTGAGGTGGTAAGGATAGATAAGAAGCTATTTGTTCTAAAAATTGATATGTTTATTACAGGGTAATTGAAATCAGCCTCTCATGCAATAATTATTCTTTTGAAATTGTTCTAACCAAATATTTAACTAATTTTAAGCAGCAAATATTGAAAATTATGAAAATCCTTAGTGTAAATATCCCTAAAATGGAAAAATACACGGTTTCTGGACTCAGCAATTTGCGAATGCTCAGCTTAATATTGCAGAGCAGAAAGGATAAAAGCAAAGATTTACTCCTTGCCTTTTAATCTTCCATAATGGCATCATAAATCTTTTGGTTCATATCATCAATCAATTCCTTATCATAGGCCTCAAGATAAATTCCGGTTACTTTATTACCGTATTCATGTCCTAATGCCTCTGCAATTAGATCCTTACTATAACCACGTTGCTTGGCTATATTGGCCCAGGTGTATCTGAAAACATAGCTTGTTATTTCCTCCTTTGTGCTAATAATTTTTCCTATTCTGGTAAGATGGTTGTTGAAGACCTTGTTTTTTTGTCTAATAATAAGCGGAAATTTTGCCTCATTATTCAGTTCTTCTATTGATAACTTACCCAAAAGCGTTTTAACGTCGCGCCCTTTGAAATAGTTAATTATATTTATAACCTCTGGTAATAATTTAATGCTGTACAGTTTTTTGGTTTTGGCTCTTTTGTAAATCAACCTGTCTCCTTTTATGTTCTCTTCGTTCAGTATAATCAGGTCTTTAAAATTGATCCCGATTAGCATAAACATAAGTTTTCCAATAAGCCAGCTATCAAACATAAAACTGTTTTGAGGCAAGTTTAACTTAAAGTAGCTCTGAAGTTCAGATAACAAAAGTACTCTTGGGGTAGTAGCTCCTTTTTTGATCTTATAAGAACCGAAAGGGTAATGTGCTTGGTTAGCCATCTTGTTTTTAATAGCAGAATTATACACAGCTCTCAAGGAACGAAAGTATACACCAATACTATTTACTTTTACCCCTCTACCTAAAAGTGTTACTTCTACATGCTTTAAATAGGCATAATTCAGCTCTTCAAACGAAAGATCTAAACTCTTAACGTTATGAAGCACTGCTAATGTGAATTCATTCACTCTGGCATTACCAAATCGCTTAGATTGTTTCATTTGCTTTATTTCCTCCAGCCAAAATTTATAAACTGTCAACGTTTTAATAGGTATAGCTACTATAAAGTCTTTTATTTTCTGAATATCGGTTTCAGCAGGATAGGCTTTTTCAAATTCAATAATCCTTGAAAGATATTTTAGTTCTAATTCCTTAATTCTTGGTGCTATTATTTCATAAGTCGGATGTGTTTCCTTTAAATTTTTGGTTCTAATATTCCAGTTTGCTTCAAGAACAGAATAACCGGTGGCTATATCTCTTGAAGAACTGTTACTGGTAACTCGAAATACTAATGGATAAGTATTGTCTTTCTTTGGTCTTCGTTTATCAATGATTAAATTAATAGTTATCATGCTACATGTTTTTAGTAGCTTTCACATGAAAATACTTGCGGGTGAGTTGCGGGTGGAATTGGTTAAAATCACTGAAGTTACCCCAATAAAAAAGGGCTACATTTCTGCAACCCTAGTGAAATCGTGGTCTCGTAGAGATTCGAACTCTAAACCTCCTGATCCGTAGTCAGGTGCTCTATCCAGTTGAGCTACGAAACCATTTTTGTTTTATTGATTCCTTACCGGAACCTGATTTGTAATATTTTTCTCTTTCACGGGCTTCAATTCTTGAATTACATTCTTCAAAGAAAAAAAGCTCCCAAGGTCTATAGCCTTTAGTCGATTTGGTTTTACCGGAGTTATGTTCTTTAACCCTATTATCGACCGATTCAGACATTCCTACATAGAACCTCAATCCTCTTGTTTTGCTTACCAGTACATATACAAAGAACTTTTTCACTCTTTTTCCGCTCTTTCGGTGCTCCCTGCCTGCCGGCAGGCAGGTATCTAGTTGAGCTACGAAACCATTCTCAAAATTTGAAGGGCAAATATAGGTATTTTCCATTTATCTGCAATAATCAAACCACTAAAGATGCCTTATTCCCTGTAAATCAGGACTTCTAACCACATTTAGCCATCAATTCTGCCGGATTAATGGGGATTAGTTTATATTAGCAGCCTAAAAACTATAATTAAAAAAACATGATCAGATTTGCAACTGCCAACTGGCAAGGAACAGGAAAAGAAGGTAAAGGACACCTTACAACCCAAAGTACATTATTAAATAAAGCTCAGTACTCTTTCAGTACCCGTTTTGAGAACGGAGTAGGCACAAACCCTGAAGAATTAGTGGCTGCCGCACATGCCGGTTGTTTTAGCATGAAACTGAGTTTTCTATTGGTAGCCGCCGGATTCACTGCTGAAAACATTGACACAAAATGCGAAATTACTCTTGATAATGGCGCCATCACTTTATCGCACTTAACTGTAAGCGCTAAAATTCCGGGGATCAGCAAAGATCAGTTTGATGCTGTTGTAGCAGATGCCAAAGCAAATTGCCCTATTTCCAAACTTTACAATACTACAATTACCTGTACTGCAAGCTTAAATTAATTTTCAAGAACCTCTTTAAAAAGGATAAGCCGAGAAGGTTTATCCTTTTTTATTTCTGCCAAGGATAAAGGTGTTTGCAATTTCTCAACCACAATTCATTGCTTACTGATCATTCTTTTTTTGCAAACGGCTTATGATCTTATCGATGTAATTCTCATTTGCCATCAATGCAGATTGAATCCGTTTGGCATAATGAATGGAGTCTAAGATCTCTCTTTGTTTTTCTTCAATGATCAATTTCTGTAATCGTGTAGTTCTTAAAGTTCTTGAAATGAATCCGGCAAAAATAATGACAAGGATCAATCCCGCAACAACTGAAAAAATGATGATCTTCTGAAAACGGCTTTTCTCTTCGGCAATGACCCTTTCTTTTTCATTTTGCTCTTTCATCACTGCCTCTTTTTTCTCAAATTCATAATTCATTTCTGTACGAACCTGTTTTTTCTGATTGATATCGTTCTTAATGCTGTCGCGTGCTGCTATGTATTTTTTATAATGTTCAAATGCTAATTCGGCTCTTCCGGTGGTATCGTATAATTTACTTAGATCCTCGTTCACGCTTTCAATGCCGTGCAGATGTCCCATTGAGATCGAATATTCAAGTGCTTTTTTTAAAGATATCTCAGCCTCCTTGAATTTCCCGGTTTTAATATACACTGAACCAATGTTTCTTAAATTATCAATTATTCGGACCTGATCACCGAATTTCTCATTTAACTTAAGCGACTTAAGTAAATATTCAAGTGCTTTACTGTAGTTGTGCTGATTGGTATAGGTCCATCCGATAAAATCCATGGTGGTCGCCTGTGCAACTTCATTCCCTGACTCAATGTTTGAGTTTAATGATTTGATCAGATACTCCAGTGCTTTTTCTGATTCGCCGGAATAGGCATAGGCAAGACCAATATTACTGTAATAAGAAGCAATGCCATTTTTGTCGTGTAAGCTTTCAGCAATGTTCATGGCGTTGAAATAAAAACGCAAGGCCTTTGGATAAGCGCCCTGTAAAACATAGATGTTGCCTATAGAGCCCATTATCATTGCCTGAGTTTGCTGTATCTTTAATTCTTCTGCTATTTTTAGAGACGCTAAGTAATTGTCAAGTGCTTTTGCATAGGCACCCTTGAGGTAATTATGTTTTCCGATATGAAAAATGGATTGAAGTATTCCTTTTTTCCAACCAGTTTTTTCTGCCAATTGAAAGGCCTGAGTACTTAACATCAAGGCGCTGTCGAGATTGGTCTTACTAAGCTGATTGGAAAGTGTATTGAGTAGTTTTATTTTACTGCTGTCTTCTTTACAATTTTTAAGAGAATGACGCAGTGAATCGATGATCTTACTTTGGCTGACTGAAGTAAAATAAAGTGATTGGATCAACAGTGTTGTCAGAAAATATTTTAGTATTCGTTCCAAATTGTATCGCTAAACTAATTAAATTTTATGATCTGTTTATCAAAGCTTTTACCATGTCAGGTTTATTGGTGATAATTCCATCAACACCTCGCTTGATCATGCGTTTGGCTGCTTGTTTTTTATTTACGGTCCACACATAAACTGTTTTGCCCTGTTTGTGAAGCTCTTTAATGGTACGTCTACTTGCAAAGCGGTAATGTATATTAACACCCTGCCAGGTATCAAATTTATCTCTGTTAAGTTTTTTCGAAAAATTAAAACTTCCCAATGGTAATTTGAAAACAATTAATCTCTGAAGTTTTACGCCCGTATTTTGTTCATGTACTTTTAATAAAGCTTTTTTATCAAAAGAATGAATTACGTTCACCCAACTTTCGGCATTATTTTCTTTAACAATACGCAAAATGTTCTTTTCAATATCAGGATAATAGTCACTGCCCTTTTTTAATTCGATCAACAATTTGCATCGGCCATTTATTAGTTTAATGGCTGAGTCAAGAGTAGGCGGATGTTCTGAACTGTTTTTGAAGGTCAGCTTTGAGAATTCAGACATCTCCATTTCCTTGATCAATAGTTTTCCGGACTTAGTTTCAGGAATTGAACAGGTTCGATTAAGAGAAAGATCGTGCATAATTACAACCATTCCATCCTTGGTTTGATGCAGATCGGTTTCAATGTAATCTGCTCCCATTTTAATGGCCAGTTCAAAGGCCGAAAGGCTGTTTTCGTTTGCGTAAGCGCTGGCTCCGCGATGCGCTATCACAAGGGTTTGAGCATAGCAGCGACATCCATAAATAACAAAAAGTATAACGATGAAAGCTCTTAACATTATATACAATATTAATTATTTGTTTTTAAATCCTGTTTTTAAAAAATTCTTAACTTGCACCTTGATATGCAAACTATAATTGAAGCCGCTTGGCTAAACAGAGAGCTTTTAAAGGAAGCTTCAACACAAAAAACAATTAACGAAGTTATTGAACTTCTCGATAAAGGAAAACTTCGCGTAGCTGAACCATTGGCAGATGGCAGTTGGAAAGTGAACGACTGGGTAAAGAAAGCAGTTATCATGTATTTTCCTATCCGTAAAATGGAAACGATCGAAATTGGGCCACTTGAATTTCATGATAAAATGGCACTAAAAAAGAATTATGCAGAACTTGGAGTTCGTGTGGTGCCTCATGCTATTGCTCGTTATGGAGCATATTTAGCAAAAGGCGTGATCATGATGCCTAGTTATGTAAATATTGGAGCTTTTGTGGATAGCGGCACTATGGTGGATACCTGGGCAACCGTTGGAAGCTGCGCACAGATCGGAAAGAATGTTCATTTAAGCGGAGGTGTTGGTATTGGCGGAGTTTTAGAACCTGTTCAGGCAGCACCGGTAATTATTGAAGACGATTGTTTCATCGGTTCGCGATGCATTGTTGTGGAAGGTGTAAGAGTGGGGAAAGAAGCTGTTCTTGGTGCAAATGTTGTTCTCACCATGTCAACAAAAATTATTGATGTTACCGGCGAAAAACCAATTGAGACCAAAGGTTATGTTCCTGAACGCTGTGTGGTTATTCCGGGTTCTTATACCAAGAAATTTCCTGCAGGTGAGTTTCAGGTGCCTTGCGCGCTCATTATTGGTCGCCGCAAAGCCAGTACCGATCTTAAAACATCGCTTAACGATGCATTACGTGAACATAATGTTGCTGTTTAGAATTTTATTCTCAAAATAATCAAAGGCATTGAAGATCGAGCTGAAAAAAATACTGGTCATACAAACCGCTTTTATCGGAGATGCGATCCTTGCTTCATCTGTACTTGAAAAATTACATGCCTTTTATCCGGATTCGCAACTCTCCATTTTGGTTAGAAAAGGAAATGAAACTTTGTACGAACAACACCCTTTTTTAAAAGAAGTTCTGGTCTGGAACAAGCAGGAAGGAAAATATGCTTCGCTTTTTAAACTTCGTAAAAAGATCAAAGATCAAAAATTCGATGCGGTCATCAACCTTCATCGTTATGCGAGCTCAGGCTTTCTAACTGCTTTTTCGGGAGCTAAGTACACGGCGGGTTACAAACAAAATCCTTTTTCATTCTTGTTCAATACTAATATTAAGCATGTAATCGGTAATGGTACTCACGAAACAGAACGCTATAATCAACTGATCGAAAACATTACGGATCCAAAAGTTTTCAAACCAAAATTATATCCAAGTGCAGTTCAATTTGAGAAAGTAAATAGTTTGAAGTCATCTCCTTTTGTTTGCATGGCACCATCATCAGTATGGTTCACCAAGCAATTACCAAAAGAGAAATGGATCGAGTTGTGCAAAGCAATTATACCGGGTACAACAATTTATTTATTGGGCGCTCCAAATGATGAAGCGCTTTGCGAAGAAATAAAAACAACGAGTAAACATGGTTCAATACAAAACTTAGCAGGCAGTTTATCTTTACTGGAGTCTTGCGCTTTAATGAAAGATGCGCAAATGAATTATGTTAACGATAGCGCCCCTTTGCATTTAGCATCTTCGGTTAATGCACCGGTTACTGCTTTTTTCTGTTCTACTGTTCCTGCTTACGGTTTCGGTCCGCTTTCCGATAATTCAAAAATACTTGAACTAAAGAATTTAGATTGTCGCCCTTGTGGATTGCACGGTTATACGGCATGTCCTAAAGGCCATTTTAAATGCGGGAAAGAAATTGATCTTTCCGGAATTTAATTTCTAATGGGAAGTTTTTTCAGCTTCTTTCTTCAAAAATCTTCTGTCGGTTAAGGTCAATAAAAAATTCTCCAGATCTTTTTTATCCTGATCGGTTAAATTCAAAGGTTTATTTAATAGAGTATCGCGGTTAACGCTGTTCTTAACGAATTTATCAGGTTCATCATAATAATCAATTACTTCTTTCAGTGTTTTGTGCATGCCATTATGCATGTAAGGCGCGGTCATAGAGATGTTACGCAAGCCCGGAGTTTTAAATCTTCCTATATCTTCAGGCTTCCGTGTTACTTTAAATCTTCCGCTGTCATTAAGATCCTTACCATTAAACAAACCAAGGTTACGGAACTGATCGTTGGTAAAGTCGGGACCAAAATGGCATTCAAAACATTTTCCTTTTACGTTAAATATTTCCTGTCCGCGCTGCGCTGACTTGGAAAACTCACTTGTATCGCCTTTTTGCATGTAGTCGTCAAAGGCAGTATTATTGGTTTCTAAAGTGCGTTCGTAATCCGCAATGGCTTTTGCAATGTTTTCACGGTTGGGTTGTTTACCATAAATGTTCATGAAAAAAGTGGTGTATTGTTTATGCCGGTATAAGCGATTAATGACTTCACTTAACGGTAAATTCATTTCCACAGGATTTTCAATTGGGCCCAAGGCTTGTTCTTCCAATGTTTCCATTCTGCCATCCCAGAACATGAAATTTCGGAAGGTAAGATTCATGCAACTTGGCGCGTTTCTGTCTCCTTTTTTTCCTCCAACACCCTTGCTTACGGCAGCATTATCTGCAAAGGCAAATTCAGGTTTATGGCAAGAGGCACATGAAATAGTGCTGTCGCTTGATAAAATGGGGTCAAAGAACAGTAATTCGCCTAGTTGTTCGCTGGTTGCAGGGTCTTTTAATTTAGTCTCATCACTCTTGCAGGATGTAATAAGCAATGAAAAAAGGCAAAAGGCGAACAAACTCTTCATGATACAAATTTATGCGAATAATACTAAAAAAACATGATTGAAGTAAACTCAAAAAATATATTTATATTTATTGCTGAAATGTTAAGATCTGAGACGAATAATTCAATCATTACCTTTGATCCAAAGGAAGGCTTTTTAAGGGTTACAACTAAGTCAGGTTCCGACATCCAATTAGAGGATGCGAAGCATGATTTTGAAGTGGCGGCAAAAATGGTTAATTATGCCAAGGTTCCGGTTTTGGCAGATTCAAGAAATTATACCGATCATACCAAAGAGGTCCGTGATTTTTACGCCAGTAAGGAAATGGGTGACCACATGTCAGCTATGGCAGTTATGGTAGATTCTTTAGCGACAAGAATAATTGGGAATTTTTTTATCATAACCCATAAACCTTTTTTTCCAACAAAATTATTTACTGAGGAAAAAGAGGCCATAAAATGGATAAATGAAATTCTTGTAAATGATAAAATCATGGTCGAGGATAAGGTTGCGAACACGTAATTAAGTTTTCTTACCTTGAACATAAAGCTTAATTTAGCATCATTATGGAACTTAACCAAGAAACACTTCCTGAACGAGAACCCGCACCATCAACATTGCCTTTCAATAATCTGTTTTTGAATGCCGGATTTGTAAATGGCTCAAACCAATTATGGATGTATGTTTTTGGTGTTTGCGCTGCTGTTTTTGGATATGTACTGTTTCAGTTCTTCATGATCATTCCTTTGGTGGCTGCTGCTTTCAACAGCGGATTTACCTTGCCACAAATTCAGGCTGATCCAATGTTATTATTTAATCCCGAAAAGATTGGTATTAATAAAAATCTGTTTCTAGCTTTACTCTTAGGCATGTTCATTTTTACATTTATCGGCCTTTACATTGCAGTAACAAAGATCCATAAAAAACCTTTTAAAAGTATTGTTACGGCTTGGGATAATATTCGCTTTAAACGTTTCTTCTTTGCCTTTTTAGTGTGGACGGTTCTCATCATAATTTCTACGCTTATTAGTTATTTTACGAATAAGAACAGTATAACCGTACAATTCAAAGCAGCTGATTTTTTTGTTTTAATGTTGGTAACAGTTGTTTTAATGCCCATTCAAACCAGTACTGAAGAAATTATTTTCAGAGGATACCTGATGCAAGGTTTTTCTCAGATCACTAAAAACGCAATTACGCCGCTCATCATGACTTCTTTTTTATTTGGATGGGTTCACATGAGCAATCCCGAAGCCAAAGCCCATGGCTGGGAAGTGATGTTACCGTACTATGCTTTTTTTGGTTTCTTTTTGGGCGCCATTACACTTTTGGATGAAGGTCTTGAGCTTGCTTTAGGTATACATTGCGCAAATAACGTGATCTCTTCATTGCTGGTAACCTCGCCAAACGGCGTATTACAAACCGATGCTATTTTTGTGGCGGGCAGCGAAAACCCAACCGGAGAGCTCTTTACCTGGTTTGTAATGGCAGCCATTACTTTTATAATATTTTGGCAAAAATATCGCTGGAAAAACTTTACCTTGCTAATTAAATAAATCGGAATGATCAGGCATATTCTATTTGGATTCGTTTTTGCAATTTCATCGCAACTTTGTTTGGCGGATAAAGATTACCATTATCATATTAACTTGAATAATGTTACAGATGATAAACTTACCGTTGAGTTAACGCCACCTGATATCCGCGAGAACGAAGCCGTATTTAATTTTCCGGCAATGGTTCCTGGTACTTACGAAGTTTATAATTTTGGAAGATTCATCAGTAATGTTAAGGCAACCGGAAAAAATGGCACCGTTATTAAAGTTGAAAAAGTAAATAGCGATACTTATAAATTTTCACCGGCAAATCAGATCGAACAAATAAGCTATCAGGTAGAAGATAGCTGGGACACCAAAATTTCCGAGAAAGTAGTATTTGAACCGGCTGGTACGAACATCGAGAAAGACAAAAATTTTGTTTTTAATACACATGGTTTTTTCGGATACTTTACCGGATTAACGGATCGTAATTTTATTCTGGAATTCGATAAACCTTTTGGATTTTTCCCTTCAACAGGATTAACAAACTTAAAAGTTGGAGCATCAAAAGATGTTATTTCTGTTTTTGATTATCATGATCTGGTAGATTCCCCGATCTTGTATTGTCCTGCCGATACCACTACCATTATGGTAGCGAACACAAAAGTTCTAGTCTCGGTTTATTCTCCTAATAAAGTGATCACTTCAAAATTTGCTGCTAATACCTTAAGCCAACTTTTGAGCGCGCAACGTGATTATTTGGATGGTAATTTACCGGTTGAAAAATATGCCTTTTTGTTTTATTTTACGGATAAGTCAACATTATCGGGCGCTTCAGGCGCTTTAGAACATTCATATTCTTCATTCTATGTTTTACCTGAAATGGATACGCTTTCCATTGCGCAAACCATTCGCGATGTGAGCGCACACGAATTTTTTCATATTGTTACACCTTTGAACATTCATGCCGACGAGATCGGGAATTTTGATTTTAACGAACCTAAAATGAGCGAACATTTATGGTTGTATGAAGGCTTAACCGAATATGCGGCTCATCATGCTCAGGTTAAATCAGGATTAATAGGTTACGATGTGTTTTTTCAAGTGATGATGGAGAAATATAATAATTCACTCGATCAGTACAACGACACATGCTCTTTCACCTACATGAGCAAAAATGTTTTAACGCCGCATTATCACAAACAATATAATAATGTTTACGAAAAAGGGGCACTCATTGGAATGTGTTTAGATATTATGTGTCGTTATTACAGCAATGGAGAATACGGAACCCAGAATTTAATGAAAGATCTCGCCAAAACTTACGGTAAGAACAAATCATTCAAAGACAAAGATCTTTTTGGCGACATCGAAAAATTGACATTTCCTGAAGTAAGAAAATTCCTTGATGATTGCGTTGCCGGCCATAAACCTTTACCTATGGTTGAGATCTTTAAAATGGTGGGGTTAGAATTAATTAAAGAACGCCAAACTGAAACAGTTACTCTTGGCGGTATGGGAATAGGTTATAACGATAGCACTAAACGCCTTGTGATCATTGATCTTGCTAACCTTGACGATTTTGGTAAGGATTTTGGATATAAAGTTGGTGATGAATTGTATTCTTTTAATAATCGTTTGTTGACCATCGAAAATGCTCAGGAAGTGATCGGCGATTTTATGGGAACAACAAAAGTTGGAGAAAAATTAACTATAGGTGTTTATCGCAAAGGCAAAAAGGGAAAATACAAACTGAAAGAGTTAAGCGCTAAGGTTAGAAAAGTGAAAGTTACAGAAACAAACATCATTGATATTGTTAAAGACGCAAACGATAAGCAAATAACCGCACGCAGAGCCTGGCTCGGAATTCAATAATATTAAATCAGAATGAGTATGCAATTTCGTTTTTCAATAATTTTTTTAATTGGATCTTTATTCATTTCTTTTTCGGCTTTGTCTCAAGGGAATCTTCCTCCCGGAACTTATACCAGCAGCAATAAAAAAGCAATAAAATATCAGGAAGAAGCAAAGAAGTATTACGAAGGGCATGTTGATGGAAAAGCAGAAGAAGCATTTTTAAAAGCCATAAAAGAAGATCCCACTTTTGTGGAACCTCACATTGGTTTGGGCTACCTTTATATGGAGCAAAATAAAAAAATAGAAGGCGTTGAGCATTTAAGAAAAGCATTAGAGTTGAATCCAAAATTTTTCCCACGCAATTTTTTAGATTGCGGGATGGCTGAATTGACCATTGCCGATTATGACGGTGCCAAAAAACATCTTGAAGAATATTTAAAATTTGAAAGAGTAAGTCCGGATAGCAAAGAAGCTGCAAAAGCCTATTTGCTGAATGCCAACTTTGGTATTGAAGCAAAGAAACATCCTGTACCATTCAATCTTGTTAATGTTGGCCCTGAGATCAATTCTGCCGAGTCAGAATATTTTCCGGCATTAACAGCCGATGCAAAATTATTCATGTTCACGCGAAGCATTAAGCAAGAGGGTGGTGGTGGTCAGGAAGATTTTTATACTTCTAAAAAAGATGCGGCAGGTAAATGGACAACCGCTCAACCCTTATTATCTATCAACTCAATGGGTAACGAAGGTGCGCCAACGCTTTCGGCCGATGGTAATTTGATGTTCTTTGCAGCTTGTGAAGAAATGGGCGGAACATATTTAGGAGGTAATGCAAAAGGATTAGGAAGTTGCGATATATTTTTCTCTCAAAAAGTAAATGGCAAATGGAGCCGCCCCGGAAATTTGGGTTCACCAATAAATTCTGCCAATTGGGAAACTCAACCAAGCTTTAGCAGCGATGGAAAAACATTGTATTTTATTCGTGGATTTCATACACGTGAAGGAACCAAGAACGTTGATATTTACATGAGTGAAATTGGTTACGATGGAAAATTTGGAATGCCGGTTAAATTACCTGAAACCGTAAATTCAACAGGCGAAGAAGAAAGTGTTTTCATTCACCCTGATAATCAAACCCTTTATTTCAGCAGCGACGGACATCCGGGAATGGGTAGACAAGATATTTTTGTGAGTAAACGCCAAGCTGATGGAACCTGGGGAAAGGCTGTGAATCTTGGATATCCCATCAATACAGAGGAAGATGAAAATAGTTTTTTGGTTGATCCCAGCGGACAAATAGCATACATGGCCAGCGAACGAAAAGGTGGTTTTGGAGGCTTGGATATTTATCAGTTTGAATTACCAAAAGAAAGTCGCCCCGAAAAACTTACCTATGTTAAAGGAAAAATTTACAATGCAGTAACCAAAGAACCTTTAGAGGCCCGCTTTGAATTAATTGATCTTGAAACACAAAAAAATGCAACAACAAATTATACTGATAAAAGCGGACAATTTTTGGTAACACTTACCGGAACAAAGAATTATTTGGTGAACGTGAACCGTGATGGGTTTTTATTTTACAGTGATAACTTTTCATTAAAAGGAAATGTAACTGATTTTAATAAGCCTTATTTGCTCGATATCCCGCTTCAGCCTATCGATACAGGAAGTACCGTGGAATTGAAGAACGTATTTTTTGATGTGAATAAATGGGATCTGAAACCGGAAAGTAAAGCAGAGTTAGATAAACTCATTAATTTCTTAACAAAAAATCCAAGTGTGAAGATCGAGTTAGGTGGTCATACGGATAATAGCGGAGATAAAGTATTCAATAAAACACTTTCTACCAATCGTGCCAAAGCGGTTTATGATTACTTAATTACTAATGGTAAAATAGGCGCGGGTCGTTTGAGTTTCAAGGGTTATGCCGAAACAAGACCTAAAGTGGCTAACGATACTCCTGAGAATAAAGCTAAGAACCGTAGAACGGAATTTAAAGTTACCGGGAAATAAGGCTTAAGAAATTTTATTCAATTTCCAGAATCCAAAAGAGGAAAAGAGTAAAATACCTCCTAACACAAAAAATAGAACCTGAAAGTTTGTAGCTTCTACCAAATGCGATGATAAGTATGGTCCTAGTGTTTGTCCAATGCCCCAAGCCATTGTAAACAGGGCAGCGTATTGTCCACGGTTCTTTTCATCACAACGATTGCTCCAAAACGAAGCCATGAAGGGCATTGCAATAATTTCGCCAAGTGTAATTATTAATATCATTATAAGCGTGATCATTTTTCCGCTGCCGGGAAGCAATAGTGAAAAGAAGGCCATCGCGCAGATCGCAACTCCTATTGAAATGTAAATTAAATTTTTTCGTTTACCTTCTAAACTATACACCAGAACCATTTCAAGGATCACTATTAAAAGTCCGTTAAGCGCCATTATCAAGCCAATGTAACGTTCAGTTAAATGAAGATCGTCTCTGAAATATTTTGGAATTGTGGTGAAGAGCTGGAAAAAGCAAACAGCAAAAAGTGTAAGAAGAAAGATGAACCATAAATACACTTTATCTTTATAAACGGATCGCGAAGGTATTTCGATCGCGTTTTGTTTTTTATCAAGATGAATTTCTTTACTCGGTTTTAAAAAGAAAAAAAGAGCGAAGGCTGCGCAAATGTTTGTAATGCCATCTACCCAAAATAATAATTCGTAATTATAAGATGCAATTATTCCGCCAATGGAAGTTCCTACTGCCCAGCCTAAATTAATGGCCAAACGATTTAATGAATATGAACGCGTTCTGTTCTCAGGTTTACTGTAATGTGCTATTGCCGAAGAATTGGCCGGCCGGAAGGCTTCATTAACCAGGCTTAATAAAAAAGTAAATAAACAGATCAAAGGAAAAGATCTTATCTGTCCGAGTACGATGAACATAATACCACCACCCAGCAAGGTAATCAGTTGAACTTTATGAAACCCGATCCTGTCCGTAAATTTTCCGCCAAAATAAGCGCCAATGATTGCTCCTAGTCCAAAAAGACCCATTACTGTTCCTGCATCGCTCAAACTTCGCTGCATGGTGGGGCCGGTTAAATAAAGCGTCATAAAGGGTACTACCATTGTACCGCTTCGGTTGATCAAAATAACGAATGATAACAACCAGGTTTGAGACGATAACCCTGTAAAGGAAGTTCTGTATAAAGATATGGTACGATCTAACATTTTTAATTCCTAAATAAATT
>JANYIQ010000033.1 GCA_025362575.1 Bacteroidia bacterium | reverse complement strand
TTGGTGGTCGGTCCATTTTTTGGTATCACCTGTAACTTTGTATATATCCAAGCCGCCCAATCCACCCCAACCTTCCGAACTAAAATACAAAGTACTTGTTGCATTATCAAAGAATGGTGTCATTTCATCTTTTGAAGTGTTGATCTTTATTCCTGCGTTCTTTGGTGCTTTATAGGTTTTACTTTTCTTATTGTAAACAAAATACCAGATATCTAAACCGCCGTGACCACCTTCTTTGCGGTTACTTACAAAATAAATAATCTCATTTCCTTTTTGCAGATCCATGGCCACGCTTGGCATGGTGCTTGTAAAATTCGGGTTATTAATTGTTTTAGGAAGTTTAACCGGTTCACTCCAGTTGTCGCCATTTTTCTGACTTACATAAATGGCGCAAACCATTTGGCCTTTCCAATTGGGCATGCAGCGTGTGAAATACATTTTTTTTCCATCCGGTGTGAAAGTTGCATTACCAACATTTTGTCCGGCCACGTTGAATTCACCATTCTGATATTCATTGGTGAATTTCCATTCTCCATTTTCTTTTTTGGCGGTATAAAATTTACGCACCGGAAAATTCAAACTATCGTCGCCTTCTAAAACATATTCATTCTTATCTGAACGAAGAGATGCATAAAGCAGTTCGTTCTCGTTAATGGAAACCGGAGATAATTCGATGTGCGCTTTATTAATGGAAGTATCTAAATGTTGTACGATCTGCTTTGGCGGCATGGCTGCAATTAATTTTGCAGAGTCGCAATATTGGATCTCGTGCTTCGATAATTTCTTCAATTCTTTTTCGTCGCCCTTATATTCTTTTGCAAATTTGGTGAAGCACTCTTTAGCTTTATCGTATTCTCCATGCGTTTTCAGCATTTCGCCCTGATAGAATAAAGCAGCGCCATTTTTTTTAGGATCGCTTTTGTAAGACTTTTCGTAATAATATTCTGCTTTCTCGTAATTACGGATCTTGCGGTAACATTCGGCAAGTTTAAACTGAACGCTTCCGTCTTTTGCATTAGAGCGCAAATAACGATTGTAATAAATAATAGCTGAATTTGGATCATCTTGCAAAACGGCATTGTTGCCTCGTTTTTTAAGATCTTTTGTGGATGTAAGTTTCAATTGATTGGTATCTATTTGCGCGAATGCAAAGACACTAAAAAAGATGAAGAAAATTATGTACCGGCTAGTAGCGATCACAAGGAATTTGTTTTTTTATTAAACGTGTGTTTTTCGCTGTGTAGATCAAGGCTACTTCAAAAGCGCCTTTATAACTGGTAGCGGTTTTTAAACGCGATACATTCACATCGTAACTAAAACCAATGGTATAATGATTGTATTTTACGCCCACGTTGAATACTGCGGCATCCGAAATACGTTTCACACCATCGCGCCAAACAAAACCTCCGAATACCTTATTTTCGAAATAGGCATTTTTTGAAAGCGTGTATTCTAAGTTCATACCAACGATCCAATCGTTTGCTTTAGTGGTGAAGTTTACAACTGTATTAGGAACAATGGCTACTTTATCATTGATATAATAGCGAATATTGGCATAATAGATCTGACGCATTGTTAAACGGTTTGAAGCGCCGTAAAAAGTTTCTTTAGGAAGATTCATGTGAAAAAACGAACCACCTATTTCCGGTTCGATCTTTCCGAAACGGCGACTTACCACAAAACCCGAATTGAGATCGAAGTATCTTGCCTTTTCGCTAGTAAAAGTTTCGTTGTTTGGTAATGAATTATCGAAAGAACCCGTGTTCCAATTCAACTGATTGGGAAAAGTATGAGAATTAATGTTCAGTGTTTTAATAACAACACCAGGCTGAATACCGGCGCTTAATTTAAAGCCGAATATTTTTTTATGAAGCGCTACCGAACCGTATATTTTTGTGACCTTTAAATTTCCGCCGGATTTATCATTCATAATGTACAAACCGCCTGCAACATTCTGATTCATTGGATAAAAATTCATATCACCGCCAAAAGAAAAAGTATTATAAGCGTTTTGAATTTCACGCCACTGATTACGATAATTACCCATTACACGCCAATCGCCATTATAATTACCGGTGTTGGCCGGATTTAAACTAAGTGGTGAAAGATTGTACATTGAAAAGTGCAGATCTTGGGCATGAGCAAAAATGGTGCACAATGCCAAAAGGAATATGATCGCTTTTTTCTTCACTAACCAAATATAATATTTATTTGATTAAAAGTAAAGGGGAAATGATAATTATTGAGAATGTTAAAGAGAATTTATTCCCCTTTTTGCTCAAAATCTTTCTGGCGCTGAACCTTTTTCTCTTTCATGTTAAAGAGCTCTATCATAACAGCAAAAGCAAGGGCAATGTAGGCGTAATTCTTATTTATCTCAATGTGTTCTTCTTCATTTGCAATAGTTGAATTGATGCTATCTACCACCGATTCGCCAACTAACAAGGCACCTATAACCAGAAGAAATGCAAGCGCCACCATTTTAATTCCTTGGTTCTTATTTATGAAATCAGCTACAACTCCTGAGAACAGCATCATTAAGATCATTGAAATAATTACGGCCGAAACCATTGTTACAAAATCGCCCGACAAACCAATTGCAGTTAAAATAGAATCGAAAGAAAAGATAATGTCGATTATTACAATTTGAAAGATCACAGAGTTCAATGTGTTCTTTCCTTTAGAACTGAATTCGTTTTCGCCACCATGAATTTTTTCCTGAATTTCTTTCCAGGTTTTATAGATAAGAAAAACTCCTCCTATGAATAAAATGAGCCCCCTGCCCGAAACACCATAAATACTAATATGGAAGAAAGGATCTTTCATGTTGGCGATCCAACTGATCGAAAAAAGCAGGATGCAACGCACCACTAAAGCTAATACAAGACCTATGGTTCTTGCTTTAGGCTGCAGATTACGCGGCAGTTTATCGGCAGTAATTGAAATAAAGATGATGTTGTCTATACCCAGAACGATCTCTAAAAGGGTAAGAGTTAAGAGGTTTATTATACCGGTTACACTGAGTAATGTATCAAAACTTTGTTGGTAGCTGCCCATTTTTTATATCTGAACACAAATTTATGGGTTTTTTCGGACTTCCCTAAAAAATTATTCTTATTGATTTTCAGTGCTTTGAGTGTAATTTTAGTACTATGCCTTGCATAATACATTTTAATGTACTTACATTTGTATCACCAACTAGTGGATATAACATAATACCTAAATTAAAATTTAAAAAACTAAAGAATAAGAAAATGAAGACGATTAAAAACATCACAGCCAAAGCACTTAAAGTTACAGCCCTTGTTGCTTTAACTTTAGGTTCGTTTACCATTAAAGCAAACAATGGTAAGGACCTTTTAAACGAGACCGAAAAAACGATCAAGCAAAATGTAAATTTTCCAAAATTAAATTTATCTAACCAGGCCGATCAGAAAGTTGAAATTGTTTTTACGACTTCTGAAAACGGTAAAGTAGATTTTGTTCTGGCAAAAACCAAAAATGAAGTTTTGAAAAAAGAATTGGAAAAACAATTCTCAACATTAACCTTAAACAAGTTAGCAGCAAACACAGCGTACAGTATAGTATTTAACTTTAAAACAATTTAAACATGTCAGTAAATTCAGAGAACACAAAAGCCCAGATGAGAAAAGGTGTTCTTGAACTATGCATACTTTCTATCTTATCGCAAGGCGATGCTTATCCCACAGAAATAATTGATAAGTTAAAAGAAACAAAGTTAGTTGTAGTTGAAGGAACCCTTTACCCACTGTTAACAAGGCTCAAGAACACAGGCTTATTAGCCTACCGATGGGAAGAAAGCACTTCCGGACCGCCACGCAAATACTACAAGCTTACCGAAATTGGTGAACAGTATTTAAAGGAAGTTCAGTTATCGTGGTTCGACCTTGTAGATGTAGTAAATAAAACCATTAGGAAAGTATAAAGATTAAAGTAAAATTGAAAAACTAAAATTTAAAATTAAATCAAATGAATAAAACAGTAACCATAAATATAAGCGGCATAATTTTTCATATTGAAGAAGATGCTTTCGAGAAACTCAGCAAATACCTGAGTACCATAAAAGGTTATTTCAGTAAAACCGACGGTGGCAGCGAAATCATGAGCGACATCGAAGCCCGCATTGCTGAAATGCTGCAAGGTAAGACCAGCGCCGTAAAACAAGTTGTTCTAATGGCCGATGTTGATTCGGTGATGGAAACCATGGGTAAACCGGAAGAGTTTGCCGGCGATTCAGCTTCTGAGAACCAGAACGAAAAACACGAAGAGGAAACTCAATACACAGGAACAGAACCCATCAAAAAACGTTTGTTCCGTGATGGTGATCACAAAGCTGTAGGCGGCGTGTGTTCAGGTATTGCAGCATATTTTGACGTTGACATGATCTGGATCCGTTTGGCAATGGTGTTATTAACTTTTGCAGCCGGCATGAGCATCTGGGTATACATTATCCTTTGGATAGTTATTCCCGAAGCTAAAACCACTGCCGAAAAATTAGCCATGAAAGGTGAGAAGATCGACATTAATAATATCAGCAGATCAGTAAAAGAAGAAGCTGAACAATTAAAAAAACGCGCGCAAAAATTTGGTAACGATGTACGCAACAACAGCGGACAATTTCAAAACGATTCGGCCAATTTTTTTGACAAACTCGGCAACTTCATTAAAGAATTTGTGATCATCATATCTAAATTCTTTGTACGTGTTATTGGTTTGATCCTTTTGATCTTTGGAGTAATATTCATGTTAGGGCTTATGTCGAGTGTATTTGGTTTCTCTATGGTTGGCGCCAATACTGATGTTAACGACTGGATCAATATTTTCTTCATGGAAAGAAGTCATTACACTCTTGGGTTAATTGGTGTGATCCTATTCTTCGGAATTCCGTTCATCATGATGATCTACGGAGGTGTGAAACTGTTATTCAAAATTCATTATACCAATCGCTGGTTAAACATTGGTGCAGGTTTAGTTTGGTTCGTAGGTTTGATCATTGTTCTGTTCGTAAGCATTAAAACCGGAAAAGACTTCAATGAAAGTGCCCGCGTAAAAGAACCTATTATGATTCAATCGCAAAGTGATACGTTGTATTTAAGTCTTACAAAAAGCAAAGACCTTATGAATTCACTTCATCTTAATGAAGAAGATTATGAAGACTATAATGATGAAGGCAACAAGGTTAAAATTCATAAGCGTCATAGCGATTACATTATTGGAAATACCGACAAAGGAAAATTCATAGTTGGATATGCCAGTCTGAACATTTTACCCTCTACATCCGATAAATTTGAATTGTATATTGTAAAAAAAGCACGTGGCGAAGACAAAAGAGCGGCTGTGGCTCGCGCCAAATCGATCAATTATAAGGTCACACAAAGCGATAGCCTTATTTCTTTTGATGAACTATTCATGGTGCCATCAGAAGAAAAATTCAGAGTACAGGATATTCAGGTAATTTTAAGAGTACCGAAAAACAAAGTGATCTATCTTGATAAAAGTTTAGAACATTTCATTTACGATATCGAAAACGTTGGGAATACTTTTGATGGTGATATGGTTGGCCGCAGATGGATAATGACCGAAGATGGATTAAGTTGTATAGATTGTCAGGGACTAGATCTTGAGGATTCTGATAAAAAGATCGACGCAGTAATCCCTCCTCCACCAGCACCGCAGGCTCCCTTGAATGTTAACACCAAAGATGCCAATGTGAAAATTGACAAAGACGGCATCAAGATCCAATCTAAAGAAGGCAATGTGAATATCACCAACTCAGGCATTCACATTGACACAAAAGGCGAAAAGGGAGAAAAAGGAGAAAAATGATTGTAACTATTCAGGTAGTTGATCGTTTTAATAAAACAACACAATGAACTTTTTACATTGAGAGGTGTAAAACAAAGATAGTGCAGAAAGAAAAGTAGAGGATTGATTTTTTGATTGATTAAACCCCGTTGGATTAAAGATCCAACGGGGTAAACGTAGAAAAGCCCTGTTGTAGATCAGGGCTTTTTTATTTTATAGATCTTTTAGACCGTTAAAATCACTGATAATCTTTGCTTTCGATAGATTTGGTGCAAAATTTGCTTTTTTGCCCTTTTTTCATTATCTTTAATACTTAAAATTTATAAAAAAGCTAACCCACACTCTAATGAAAAAAATTACTCTTTTCTTGTTTGTTCTGATGGCATTCTCCTTCAGTTCAAAATCTCAGATCAAGTATCTGGATATGTTAAACGACACCAATGCTAACTTTTACGACATCAAAGCTGAATTCGAAAGTTTTTGGGATACTCATCCTTACACCCGAGGCTCTGGATTTAATATTTTTAAACGCTGGGCTTATTTTATGGAGCCTCGTGTTTACCCTAGTGGCAACATGAGAGGAATTGGTCCTTCTAAAGCCATTGAAGAACTTAATAATTATTATTTAGGCAATCCAAATGCGAAAGGTGCTGCGATTACGGCCACTACTTCAAACTGGACCCCACTCGGGCCTTTTGGCACACCTGTTTCAGGTTTTGGAACCGGCCGTTTGCAGTGTATTCGTTTTAACCCTTCAAACCCAAATCATATTTTTGTGGGAACCACTGCCGGAGGTTTGTGGCAATCAACAAACAGTGGAGCAAGCTGGACAACCAATACTGACCAATTAGCATCATTAGGTGTTGCTGATATTGCTGTTGTTCCAACAAACACTAACGTAATGTACCTTGCTACAGGTGATCGTGATGGTTCAGGTTCAGGTTTCTCAGCAGGTGATACAAAATCAACAGGCGTATTAAAATCTACCGACGGTGGCGTTACTTGGCTACCAACAGGATTAGCCTGGACAACCAGTCAGCAACGTTTTATTGCAAAGATTTTAATTAATCCATTAAACGTTGGTGAAGTTTTTGCTTTTTCAAGTGTAGGTATTTACCGTACCAGAGATGCCGGTGCCACCTGGACTCAAGCGGCAACAGGAAACTACTGGGATGCTGAATACAAACCGGGAGACACTGCAACTATTTATGCTGCCAATAATGCTAACGTATGGCGTTCAACAAATGGTGGTCAAACTTTTGCGAACACAACCTTTAATGCAGTTGGAATGAGCCGTGTTTCAATTGCAGTTACACCAGCCGATCCAAACTATTTATATGTTTTAGGTTGCAAAAGTTCTAACTATAATTTTAACGGTCTTTATCGTTCAACCAACTCTGCTGCTACCTTCTCAACCATGTCAACCACACCAAACGTATTGGATGGTACACTTACGGGAAGTAGTGCTACCACAGGCCAAGGCTGGTATGACCTTGCACTTGGAGCTTCAACCAGCAATAAAGACGAAATTATGGTTGGCGGGGTGAACACTTGGAAATCTGTTAACGGCGGTTCTAGCTGGACCATCAACACATGCTGGAATACGGTTACTTGTCCGGGAATTCAGGCTGCTCATTCCGATTGTCATGATATAATCTATTCAAGCGGAACAACTGCTTATTTAGGAACAGATGGCGGAATTTTCAGAACAACAAATTCCGGCTCAACATGGACTCAATTGAATTCAAATTTCAACATTTCTCAACCATACTCTATCGGTTGTTCTGCTTCTAACGCCAGCCTTATCATTGCCGGACAACAAGACAATGGCAGCGTTTTAAAGAATGGCGCTACCTGGACTTACGTTAAATCAGGAGACGGTATGAGATGTTTTATTGATTGGAGTAACAATAACAATATGGTTGCCACTTATGTTTACGGAGCTTTTGCAAAAAGTACAAATGGCGGAGCTTCTTTTGGTAACATCGTTACAGGCTTACCGGCACAAACTTCTGCTAACTTCGATTGGTTAGCGCCCATTATTCAAGATCCAACTACAGCAAACACTTATTATTGTGGTGCGCAACAGGTTTTCAAATCCACAAATGGTGGAGGTTCTTGGGCACAGATAGGCGCAATTGCCGGTGGAGGTAACATACTTTCCATTTACACAGCACCAAGTAATTCAAATTATATTTACGCTGCAAGAGCTACAACCTTATTTAAAACGGTTGATGGTGGTGTAAATTGGACCAACATTACAACAGGTATTCCAACTGCGGCAGGACAGATCAGAGATGTTTGCTGTTCAAACACAAACCCAAATGAAGTTTATGTTGTATTATCCGGTTACTCTTCGGGGAACAAAGTTTTTCGTTCAACCGACGGTGGATTGACCTGGACAAATATTTCGGCTGGTTTACCAAACATTCCTGTAAACTGTATCGTATATAAAAATAATAGTCCAGGTGCCATTTATGTAGGAACTGATGTTGGTGTATTCTATACAGAAGTATCTTTCCCTTCATTCATTTCTTTCTTTACAGGATTACCAAATGTTTGGGTTAACGATCTAAAAATTTATTACCCAACCGGAAAAATACGCGCTGCAACTTTTGGTCGCGGAGTTTGGGAAAGTGATCTATACAGTGCTCCCGGAGTTGCTCCGAATGCATTCATTACAAACTCTTACTCGACAACTTGCGCGGGTAGTTCTTTAAATTTTGCCGATGGCTCTTCGAATTCACCTACATCTTGGTCATGGTCATTTCCAGGGGGATCTCCAGCAAATTCAACTGCGCAAAATCCTCCAAGCATAACTTATGCAGCAACGGGTATCTACACGGTAACATTAGTTTCTACAAACTCTGTTGGAGCCAGCGCACCTTATTCAACAACGGTATCTGTCATTAACACGCCTACATCTGCACCAACAAATACAGGTACGTGTTCGGGCCAGCCGGCAAATTTAATTGTTACTACAAATGCCGCTAATTGTATTTGGCAAGGCGGGCAAACAGGCATGACAGCTTCTTTTTCTCCAACAATTACAACGGTTTACGGCTATACGGTTTATTCAGGTTCTTGTTCAAGTGCAGGAACAGCCACTCTAACGGTTGGTGCCTTACCCGCTACCCCATCGATTACAACAGCAGGAAATATTTTAACTTCAACACCGGCCACATCTTACCAATGGTATCTGAATGGAAGTGTAATTCCGGGTGCAACAAGCCAAACATACAATACAGCTTTAACCGGCGATGGTTTTTATTCGGTATGGGTAGGTAATGGAACCGGATGCGAGAATTCTTCAACAGCTATTTACATTACTGTTACTGCTGTAAACGAACTTTCAGTATTCCAAGCTTTGGAGGTTTCTCCAAATCCTGCTAAAGATGTTTTGAATTTATCGTTCAACTCTTCTTATGAAAAAGAGATCATGTTTACATTGATGAATACTTTAGGACAAACGATCAAAACCGGGAAAATTAAACCAACTCCTGGTGAAAAATCGATCATTAGTCTTGACGGAATAAGCGAAGGTTCATACATCCTTAACTTAAGCACTTCAAGTTCTAATGCTACTTATAAATTCATTAAACAGTAAGAGCAGTTTCAGAAACTATATTTCTCAAAGCCCCTCGTTTTTCGAGGGGCTTTTTTATTTTCCAGAACAACTGTGCATTTTTAACATTTGCTTTAGGGCCTTTTTTTTCGTACATTTACTAACCTAACCCACAGATCATGAAAAAAATTCTATTACCAGTATTTATCGCTGGTGCTCTTTCAGGAAGCGCGCAGCTTCGCAAAATGCACAGCGATACCATTAAAAATTTCTATACTATTAAAAAGAGTTACGAAAACTATTTTAAACACAATAAAAGCATAGAAGATAACGAACAGAAAAGGCCTGAAAATGAGATGTACGGCGTTTTTCAGCGTTGGGCACATTACATGGAGCCAAGAGTCTATCCTACAGGTGATATAACAAATGTTGGTCCTAACAGAGCTTACAGTGAGTTCAATGAATATACAAAAGCTACTGCAAAAACAATGGGCTCAGCTGCCATCACGGCAACTACAGCTAACTGGACTCCACTGGGACCTTTTGGTTCAGTAGTGGGATTCAATGGTCCGGTTCTTCAATCGGGTGCCGGTAGAATAAATTGCATCCGTTTTAGTCCTGCAGGAACCAACACTGTTTATGCCGGTGCTGCCGACGGTGGTTTGTGGACATCTACTGATGCGGGTACAACTTGGACAACTAATACAGATCTTATAGGTTCTTTAGGAGTTTCTGATGTAGCGATTGACCCTTCAAATACTAACGTTATGTATATTGCTACCGGTGATATGGACGCTGTAGGCGGAATCAATGGCGGAGATTCAAAAGGAGTTGGAGTTTTAAAAACCACAAATGGTGGTTTAACTTGGAATACAACCGGACTAAGTTGGTTACAAAGTCAGCAAAGATTTATTTCCAGAATTCTAATTAATCCTTTAAACACGGTTGAAGTATTTGCATTCACTACAGTTGGTATATATCGTTCACGCGATGCAGGCACAACCTTTACGCTTGTAACAAATGGTAATTACAAGGATGCGGAATATAAGCCAGGTGATACTACAACTATTTATGCAGCTAACTCAACAAGTTTGTATAGATCTACCAACGGTGGTCAAACTTTTGTAAATACAACTTTTAGCGGTGTGGGTTTAGGTCAGATTAAAATTGCTGTAACCGCCAATGACCCTAATTATGTTTACATACTTGGAGATAACTCGGCGGGTAATTTCGGCAAACTTGTTCAGTCAACCAATTCAGCAGCTACTTTCAGTACAATGTCAACCACACCAAATATTATCGGTGCCGGTGCTCAAGGATGGTATGATCTTGCATTGGATGCAAACCCGGCCAATAAAAACGAAATTGTTGTAGGTGGGCAGGATGTTTGGAAATCTTCTAACGGTGGTGTAACATGGACACAAATTACATCGGGTTACGGTGCAGGTCCTCCTTTTATTCATCCTGATATCCACGCACTTATTTATGCTAATGGCACAACAATTTATGCAGGTCATGATGGTGGTGTTTCGAAAAGTACAAACAACGGTAGTACATGGACAACAACAAACGGTTCTATGAACATTTCTGAACCTTATGGCATTAGTTTATCAGCTTCCAGTCCTAACGTTATTCTTTGTGGTTTACAAGATAACGGAACCATAGTTTATAACGGAACTACCTGGCCAATGAACGCCGGTGGTGATGGAATGCTTGGATGCATTGATTGGAGCAGTAATAACGTAATGTTTGGTTCAAGATATAATGGCGCCATTATAAAAAGTACAAATGCGGGTACATCGTTTTCAACTTTCACTTTAGGTCTTCCTGCCGGTGGTGGCGCATGGGTAGTTCCAATTTGTCAGGATCCTAATGTGGCTAATACATTTTACACAGCCTATACTCAGCTTTACAAATCAACCGGTGGTGGTTGGTCTCAGGTAGGAACAATAGCAGGTGGCGGAGATATTGTTGAAATAGTTCCTTGCCCGTCTAACTCAAGCATTATTTATGTTGCAAGAGGCAGTAGTTTATTTAAAACAACAAATTCAGGTGCAAGCTGGACAAACATTACCGGAACAATACCTGCTGGTATTGCTGCCATTACTGATCTTGATGTTGATAATACCAATGCCAATAATGTATATGTTACCTTATCGGGTTACTCTGCAGGCAATAAAGTTTTCTACTCTAATGATGGAGGTTCAACTTGGACCAATTACTCCGCAGGACTTCCGAACCTTCCTGTGAACTGTATCGTATATAAAAAGAATAGTCCGGGTGCCATTTATGTTGGTATGGATATTGGCGTTTATTATCGCGAACTTAGTTCAAGTTCTTTTGTTCTTTATAACAGTGGTTTACCAAATGTAGTTGTGAGTGATATGGAAATTTATTATCCAACAGGTAAATTAAGAGCGTCAACATTTGGCCGAGGTGTTTGGGAAAGTGATCTTTACAGTCAGCCGGGTGTTGTTCCAACAGCATTTGCAAGTTCAAGCAGCAATACAATTTGTGCAGGAGGTTCGATCTCGTTTGCGGATGGTTCTTCAAACTCACCTACTTCATGGTCATGGTCGTTCCCTGGTGGTTCACCTGCTTCATCAACAGCGCAAAACCCACCTTCAATTACATACGCAGGTACAGGAACCTATGTAGTTACAGTTATTGCAACCAACTCAGTTGGTGCAAGCACACCTTATACTACTGCAGTAACAGTAATTAACACTCCAACTTCTGTACCAACAAACACAGGTACTTGTTCGGGACAACCGGCTAATTTAATTGTTACTACCAACGCTGCCAGTTGTGTTTGGCAAGGTGGTTCAATGGGAATGACAGCTTCTTTTGCTCCAACGGTTACAACTGTTTACGGATACACTGTATACACTGGAGCTTGTGCTAGTGTGGGAACAGCTACTATGACGGTTGGCGCATTACCTGCTACTCCATCCATTACAGCTTCCGGAAATACCTTAACCTGTTCATCAGCCACTTCCTATCAGTGGTATCTTAACGGAAGTATCATACCGGGTGCAACTGGCCAAACCTACAATACAGCGTTGACCGGCGATGGTTTTTATTCGGTTTGGGTTGGAAATGGAACAGGATGTGAAAACTCTTCTACTGCTATTTTCGTTACTGTAACATCAGTAACTGAGCTTTCCGTTTTCCAGGCCCTGGAGGTTTCTCCAAATCCTGCAAAAGATGTTTTATATCTATCCTTCAATTCTTCTTATGATAAAGAACTCTCTTTTACATTGACGAATACATTAGGACAAACCATTAGAACCGGAACGATCAAACCTGTTCAAGGTCAAAAAACGATCATTAGTCTTGATGGAATTAGTGAAGGTTCTTATATTCTTAACCTAATTAGTTCAGGTTCTAATGCTAAATACAAATTCATTAAGCAATAGGAATAATTTAATCGAGAATTCAAAGTTTCTTAAAAGCCTCTCCCTAAACCGAGAGGCTTTTTTTGTTTTTCTATTTGATAAAATAACCTACACAGAGTAGGGTTAAAAGAATGCGAATCTTTTAAACCACTAATTATTTGATTCCGTTCTTTTTATAGTTAATTTTATTACTTAAATAATCCAATATGAAAAAACTCCTACTTCTTGCATTCATCATTTCCACTTTTTTGGGTGCTTCGCAAAATCAATTCAGAATGATGTATGATACCACAAAAAATTTCTATGACATTCAGAAAGCTGCCGATAAATATTGGAAAAAGCAGATGAAAGAAGAAGCCAAAGAAAAAGATAAAAAAGAAAAAGAGCATGAAGATGGTTCTGGTTACGAACAGTACAAACGTTGGGAACGCTACATGGCTCCACGCGTATACCCAAGCGGGAATATGGCCAATGTTGGTCCTAAGCGCGCTTATTTAGAGTTTCAAAATTACCTGCAATCTAATCCTAATGCAAAACCAATCGGCACTGCTGCAATTACTGCTACTACTGCTAACTGGACAGCCATCGGACCTTTCGGTTCGGCAGCCGGCACAGGCGCAGGTCGCTTACAATGTATTCGTTTTCATCCGGCCGGCACAAACACGGTTTATGTTGGTTCAGCCGCAGGTGGTTTATGGGTTTCTACCAACTCGGGTGCATCATGGACAACTACTACCGATCAGATTGCTTCTTTAGGAGTTTCTGATGTTGTGGTCGATCCTTCCAATTACAATAATATTTATATCTCCACCGGAGATCAGGATGGTGCAGCCACAGGATTTTCACAAGGTGATTCAAAATCTGTAGGCGTATTAAAATCAACCGACGGTGGTGCAACATGGAATACGACCGGTTTATCGTGGACTACAAGTCAACAACGTTTTATTTCAAAATTATTGATCAATCCTTTAAACACTGTTGAATTATTTGCATTTACTTCTGTTGGTATTTACCGTACACGTGATGCAGGTGCAAACTGGACTCTAGCAGCAGCAGGTGTTTATAAAGATGCAGAATATAAACCCGGTGATACGACAACAATTTATGCTGCAAATGGCGCAACTTTATCAAAATCCATAAACGGAGGGCAAACATTTTCTAACACCACATTTAGCGGTGTCGGTTTAGGTCAGATCAGAATTGCCGTTACAGCTGCTGATCCAAATTATGTTTACATAGTTGGTGATCTTACTTCTGGAGCATTCGGTCGTTTAGTTCGTTCAACAAATTCTGCAACTACATTTTCTACTATGTCCACAACGCCAAATGTTTTAGGTGGAACACAAGGATGGTATGATCTTACATTAGCCGCGTCGCCAAGTAACAAAGATGAAATCATGGTTGGAGGTGTTGACCAATGGAAATCAACTAACGGTGGAACATCATGGACACAGGTTACAGCAGCTTATACAGCAGGTCCTCCCTATATTCATCCCGATCAACACGATTGTATTTACGCAAATGCCACAACTATTTATGCTGCAAATGATGGTGGCTTAAACAGAACAACAAATGGTGGTACATCCTGGAGTACATTAAACGGAAATATGAATATTTCTGAACCTTACTTTTTAGGTGTTTCTGCTTCTAATCCAAACTTAATCATTGCCGGACTTCAGGATAACGGAACTATTTTATGGAATGGTGCAACGTGGACTTTGGTTAAGGGTGGTGATGGAATGGAATGTTTTATAGACTGGAACAATAACAACATTATGATCGGCTCATATACAAATGGAGCTTTTGCCAAGAGTACTAATGGTGGTGCCAGTTTCAGCAACATTGTAACCGGATTAACAGGAACAGGAAACTGGATTGCACCTATTACTCAAGATCCAACGAATCCAAGTATTTTTTACGCAGGCTATCAGAATGTATTTAAATCAACGAATCAAGGTGGAAGCTGGAGTCAGATCGGTGCTTTAGGAGGTTCAGGTGACGTTATGGTTATTAATGCTGCTCCTTCGAATTCAAATACTATTTATGCTGCCCGTGCCGGAAGTTTATTTAAAACTACTAACGGTGGAACCACATGGTCAAATATTACAGGTACAATACCTGCAGGTGGGGCCGCCATTTCTGATATTGATATTGATAATACCAATGCCAACAACGTTTACGTAACCCTATCCGGTTACATTGCCGGCACTAAAGTGTTTTATTCTAACGATGGCGGATTAAGCTGGACCAATTATTCTTCAGGTCTTCCTAATATTCCAGCCAACTGTATCGTATTTAAAAAGAATAGTCCCGGCGCAATATATGTTGGAACTGATGTTGGTGTATATTACAGGGAATTAAGCATGAGTTCATTCATTCCGTATTATACCGGTTTACCAAATGTTTGGGTTAATGATCTTGAGATCTATTATCCGACCGGAAAATTACGCGCTGCCACTTTTGGTCGCGGCATGTGGCAAACCGATCTTTATAGTCAGCCCGGAGTTGTTCCAACAGCCTATTTCAGCACATTCAGTAATACCATTTGTGTTGGAAGCACGCTTGGATTTACGGATGCCTCTTCTAACTCCCCTACTTCATGGGCATGGACATTCACCGGAGGAAGCCCTTCCAGTTCGACGATCAAAAACCCAAGCATTACTTACACTGCAGCCGGTGTTTATGTGGTTTCTATTGTTGCAACTAATTCGGTTGGTGCAAGCACTCCTTATACCACTGCAGTAACGGTGATCAACACTCCCACATCAGTTCCAACAAATACAGGAACATGTGCCGGGCAGGCCGCGAATCTTTTTGTAACCACAAACGCATCGAATGTAGTTTGGCAAGGCGGGCAAACCGGCTTATCGGCCGCCTTTGCACCAACAGTTACTACAGTTTACAGTTATACTGTATTTTCAGGTGGATGCTCGAACTCAGGTACTGCTACCATGACGGTTGGCGCCTTACCCCCAACGCCAACAATTACAACCGCAGGTAATATCTTAACCTCGTCTTCAGCTGCAAGTTATCAGTGGTATTTGAATGGAAGTATCATTCCCGGGGCTACAGCCCAGACCTATAATACAGGTTTAACAGGAGACGGGTTCTATTCGGTATGGACAGGCAATGGAACAGGATGTGAGAATTCATCTACGGCCATTTACATAACTGTAACTTCTGTGACTGAACTTTCAGTTTTCCAGGCACTGGAGGTTTCTCCAAATCCGGCAAAGGATTATATATATATATCTTTCAATTCTTCCTATGACAAAGAACTCTCTTTTACATTGACGAATACATTAGGACAAACCGTTAAAAACGGAACGATCAAACCTGTTCAGGGTCAAAAAACGATTATTAGTCTTGATGGAATAAGTGAAGGGTCTTATATCCTTCATTTGAATTCTTCCGGTTCTGATGCAAAATATAAATTCATTAAACAGTAAACTTTTTCACAATAAATCTAAAAAAGCCTCCTGCGAAATACAGGAGGCTTTTTTTATACATCATTATTTCTTAAATTAGTATTCATGACTCAACTAAGTCCGAATGCTATTAAAGTATTAGAAAGCCGTTATTTAATAAAGAATAACGAAGGGCAGATCATTGAAACCCCTCAGCAGCTTTTTACAAGAGTTGCCAGACACATTGCAAAAGCCGAATTAATTTATGGTGATGCAAAGCTTGCTGAAAAATGGGAAAGCATTTTTTACAACATGATAAGTGAGTTATATTTTCTACCTAACTCACCTACTCTTATGAATGCTGGTTTACCGCTGAATCAGTTAAGCGCCTGTTTTGTATTACCGGTTAACGATAGCATTGAAGAAATTTTCACAAGCTTAAAGAATACAGCACTCATTCAGCAAAGTGGCGGCGGCACCGGATTTAATTTTTCGCGACTGAGACAAAAAGGAGATTTCATTCAAAACACTTCAGGTAATTCTTCGGGACCTATTTCTTTTATGAAAATATTTGATGCGGCAACTGATAATATCAAACAGGGTGGAAAACGCCGTGGCGCGAACATGGGCATCTTGAATATTGATCATCCGGACATCGAAGAATTTATTTCCGTAAAACAAACAGAAGGCGTTCTCTCTAATTTCAATATTTCAGTTGGTATATCGAATGCTTTCATGAAAGCGGTTGAACAGGATAAAAACTGGGAATTGAAAGATCCAAACACGAAGCAAACAATCAAAACCATTTCTGCTGTGACGCTTTGGAGCATGATAACAGCCAGTGCATGGGCCAGCGGCGATCCGGGGCTTGTTTTTTTGGATACCATTAACGAGAGCAATCCAACCCCGGATCTTGGAGACATTATCTGTACCAACCCTTGCGGAGAAGTTCCTTTATTGGCTTATGAAGCCTGTAATTTAGGCTCGATCGATGTGTCGAAATTCTTTAATGCACAAAAAAAAGAATTTGATCGCGAACATTTTTCGGAAGTCATAAAAAACAGCATTCGTTTTCTGGATAATGTGATCGATATGAATAATTACATTATTCCCGAAATAAAAACCATGGTAAAAGGCAACCGAAAGATCGGATTGGGAATTATGGGCTGGGCAGACCTATTAATAAAAATGGAAATCCCTTATGCCTCGGAAAAAGCATTGGAATTTGCAGGTGAGTTAATGAAACTGGTTGAAGACATCAGCGATAAGGCTTCGCAGGAATTGGCCAAGGAAAGAGGTGTTTTCACCAACTGGAATAAAAGTATTTTCGCGCCAGATAATAAAATAAGGAACGCAACCCGCACCAGCATTGCCCCTACAGGCACCATTTCCATCATAGCGAATACAAGCTCTTCCATTGAACCAAATTTTGCTTTGGCTATTCATCGCGAGAATGTACTTAATAACGAATCGCTATTCGAGATCAATGAAAATTTTGTGGATTATTTAAAACAACACAATCTTTATTCTGAAGAAATAATTGAAGAAGTTAAAAAAAGTGGTACAATTGCCAATACAATATTACCTGAACATGTTAAGGACCTGTTTAAAACTTCACTTGAAATTTTACCCTACTGGCATGTAAGACATCAAACAGTATTTCAGAAGTACACTGATAATGCCGTTTCTAAAACAATCAATTTACCTGAAAATGCTACCATAAGTGATGTTAGCATTGCTTATATGCTGGCATGGAAAGATAATGCAAAAGGAGTGACCATATACCGTTATGGTTCAAAAACAAAACAAGTGCTCAACAGCGGCATCACCGATGCAGAGAATCAGGGCAGCTGCAAAGTTTGCGCGACTTAATTAATAGGCCGTCCAGCCGCCATCTGCAGTAAGAACAGTTCCATTCACAAAACTTGAATCGTTAGAAGCTAAAAATAATGCGGTCCTTGCAATTTCATCTACTTCGCCCATGCGTGGCATGCTTGCTCCTCCAATTGTACAGCGCTCGTAACCGAATTTATTTGGCACCATGCCTTTTCCAATATTGGTATTAACACCACCCGGTGCAATGGCATTACAGCGAATACCCTTTTGTGCATACATGAAACCAATATTTTTTGTGAGGCCAACTACCGCATGCTTTGATGCTGAATATGCAGTTCCGGCACGTGAACCAAACAAACCACCAACGGAAGCGATGTTAATGATGGAGCCACTGCCCTGTTTCAGCATAATTGGAACCGCCAAACGACAAGCATAAAAAGGGCCATTGATGTTAACGCCCATCACATGATCCCAGAGATCATTGCTTACCTGATCAACCGGCATGAAATCATCCATCACTCCCGCGTTATTTACCAATACATCAACCGTTCTATATTTTGATACTGCAGTATCGATCATGTTCTTAATATCGTTCTCACAGGACACATTGCAGATCACACCAGTGGCCTTACCTCCTGCTTTTGTGATCTCATCCACTACAACATCAATATCATTTTGTTTTAGATCTGCTACAATTACGTTAGCACCTTCCTGTGCAAATAATATTGCAATGGCTTTACCCATACCTGATGCAGCACCTGTTACGACTGCTGTTTTGTTATCCAATTTTCCCATAGTGTTTATTTTTATAATTTAAATTGCTTCTGCTTTATTCATGTTCTCAATTCCTTTCAACAGCGCATCCGGAATATACGAAATACTATCGATGCCATGACTTACCAAGAACTCTGCAAACTCCGGATAATCGCTTGGCGCTTGTCCGCACAAACCAATTTTGGAACCACAGATCTTTGCTGCACTGATCACATTTGCAATCATGTG